>RFZO01000019.1 GCA_009920715.1 Actinomycetota bacterium
CCGCGCTACCAGACCATGCGCGGGCGCCGCGTCGAGCGCCGGTTCGGGTGGGACTGCCACGGTCTGCCGGCGGAAGTGGAGGCCGAGAAGGAACTGGGCATCTCCGGTCACCCGGGCATCACCGAGTACGGCATCGACCGGTTCAACGCGGCCTGCCGCACGAGCGTGCTGCGCTACACCGACGAGTGGCGCCGCTACGTCACCCGTCAGGCACGCTGGGTCGACTTCGACAACGACTACAAGACGCTCGACGCGCCGTACATGGAGAGCGTGATGTGGGCCTTCAAGACCCTCCACGACAAGGGTCTCGTCTACGAGGGGTTCCGCGTGCTCGCGTACTGCTGGCGGTGCGAGACGCCGTTGTCGAACACCGAGACGCGCATGGACGACGTGTACCGCGACCGCCAGGACCCCGCGCTCACCGTGTGGTTCGAACTGGAGACGGGCGAGCGGGTCCTCGCGTGGACGACCACGCCGTGGACCCTGCCGTCCAACCTGGCGCTTGCCGTCGGTCCCGACGTGGACTACGCGATGATGCGCGGCACCGACGGCCACACGTACGTCATCGCCGAGGCACGGCTGGGTGCCTACGAGAAGGAACTCGACGGCGCCGAACGCGTGGGCACGGTGAGGGGGGCCGACCTGGTGGGCCGGTCCTACGCACCGATGTTCCCGTTCCTCGCCGGCACCGAGAACGCCTTCAGGGTCCTCGGTGCCGATTTCGTCACCACGGAGGACGGCACGGGTGTGGTGCACATGGCACCCGGCTTCGGCGAAGATGACCAGATCGCCTGCAACGCGGCGGGCATCCCCACGTTGTGCCCCATGGACGAGCACGGCCGGTACACCGCCGAGATCCAGCCGTGGGTTGGCCGCCACGTGTTCGAAGCGAACCCCGACATCATCCGCGTCCTGAAGGACAGGGGCATCGTGGTGCGCCACGACTCCTACAACCACAGCTACCCGCACTGCTGGCGCTGCGCCGAGCCGCTGGTGTACCGCGCCGTCTCGTCGTGGTTCGTCCGGGTCACCGCGTTCCGGGACCGCATGGTCGAGCTGAACGAGCAGATCACCTGGGCCCCCGCGCACATCAAGGAGGGGAGTTTCGGGAAGTGGATCGCGAACGCACGTGACTGGGCGATCAGCCGCAACCGTTTCTGGGGTTCGCCCATCCCCGTGTGGAAGAGCGACAACCCCGAGTTCCCGCGCATCGACGTGTACGGCAGCTACGAGGAGATCGCCCGCGATTTCGGGGTGGACGTGGTCGACCTGCACAGGCCGTTCGTGGACGACCTGGTGCGGCCCAACCCGGATGATCCCAGCGGGACCTCGATGATGCGGCGCGTGCCCGAGGTGCTGGACTGCTGGTTCGAGAGCGGGTCCATGCCGTTCGCCCAGGTGCACTACCCGTTCGAGAACCGCGAGTGGTTCGAGAGCCACTACCCCGGGGACTTCATCGTCGAGTACATCGGCCAGACCCGCGGGTGGTTCTACACGATGCACGTGCTCGCCACGGCCCTGTTCGACAGGCCGGCGTTCTCGTCGTGCGTCAGCCACGGCATCGTGCTCGGCGATGACGGGGCGAAGATGTCGAAGAGCCTCCGCAACTACCCCGACCCCATGAAGGTGTTCGACACCCACGGCGCCGACGCCATGCGCTGGTACCTGATGTCCTCGCCGATCCTCCGCGGCGGCGACTTCTCCGTCACCGAGACGGGCATGCGCGACACCGTCCGCCAGGTCATCCTGCCGGTGTGGAACTCGTGGTACTTCCTGTCGCTGTACGCGAACGCGGCGGGAACCACGGGGCGCGTGCGCACCGACCAGGCCAACGTCCTCGACCGCTACGTCCTCGCCAAGCTCCGTGCCGCCGTGGAGTCGGCGCAGACCGGCTACGACGCGTACGACCTGTTCGGGGTGTGCCAGTCGTTGCGCACGTTCCTTGACGTGCTGACCAACTGGTACATCCGGCGCAGCCGGGACCGCTTCTCGTGCGGGACGCGTGCTCCTCCGCGCTGTCGGTGCGCAAGACGCACGGGCGGAGGGTGCGCCTGCCTCTGCAGACACTCACCGTGGCAGCTCCGGGGGCAAATGGTCTCGATGCGTTCGTCGACATCCTGCGCGACGAGGTGAACATCCGGGAGGTTGTCCTCACGGAGGATGTCGCCTCGGTGGCATCCCGCGAGCTCCAGGTGGTGCCCGCGGTGCTCGGCCCGCGGCTGGGCGGCCGCACCCAGCAGGTCATCAAGGCGGTGAAGGCGGGCGAGTGGGAGCGCGACGGGGACACGGTGCGTGTCGCCGGCGAGATCCTGCAGCCTGGCGAGTACACGTTGAGGATGGTGACTGCGCCCGACACCGCGAGTGCGGCACTGCCGGGCGGGGCAGGAGTGGTCGTTCTCGACGTCAACGTGACCGCAGAGCTCGAGGCCGAGGGCATGGCGCGCGACCTGGTGCGCGCGGTCCAGCAAGCCAGACGCGATGCCGGCCTGCACGTCTCGGACCGGATCCGCCTGACCCTCGGTGCCGAAGCACCTGTGCGTGCGCAGCTGGAGGCACACACCGCGTTGATCACCGGCGAGACTCTCGCGCTCGAGGTCGTGTGGGACGACTCCGCGGACCGTTCGACACAGCTCGAGGGCGCATCGGTACACGTGTCCGTCCAGAGGATGGCGCACGCCGAGCCACCCCGCCAATAATCTGACCCGCAACAATCACCAAGGAAGTACTCCAATGGCAGCCAAGAAGCCCGCAAAGAAATCCGCCAAGAAGCCAGTCAAGAAGCAGGCAAAGAAGACCACGACGAAGGCCCCTGCCAAGAAGTCAGCAAAGAAGTCAGTAAAGAAGGCGGCGAAGAAGCCGGTCAAGAAACCAGCCAAGAAGCCGTCGTCCAAGTCCCCGGCAAAGAAGAAGCCTGCGGCGAAGAAGCCTGCACCGAAGAAGAAGCCTGCACCGAAGAAGAAGCCTGCAGCAAAGAAGCCTGTTGCCAAGAAGAAGCCCGTGGCGAAGAAAGCCGCACCGAAGCAGCTCACTCCCGCACAACGTGCCGCGGCCAAGAAGGCTGCACAACGAGCCGCCGCTGCCGCAAAGAAGGAGAAGGAGCGGGCGAGGGCGGCGGCCAAGAAGGCTGCCGACCTGAAGAAGAAAGAGGAGAATGCCCGCAAGGCCGCGAAGAAGAAGGCCGAGGCCGAGCGCAAGGCAGCCCAGCGCGCCCGCCAGCAGGAGAAGGCCGAGCGCGAGCGTGAGCGGAAGCGGATCGCCAAGGAGAAGCAGAAGGAGCGCGACCGAATCGCCAAGGAGAAGGCGGCCCTGAAGAAGGCCCAGGAGGCCGAGCGGGCGCGGGTGAAGGCCGAGAAGGAGGCCGCAGCGGCGGCCGCGAAGGCCGAGAAGGAAGCTGCCGCGGCAAAGGCAAAGGCCGAGAAGGAGGCCGCGGCGAAGGCTGCGGCAGAGGCAGCCGCCAAGGCCAAGGCCAAGCTCCCGCCGCCGAAGCCGCCGATCGTGAAGGGACCCTCGAAGGACGGGATCACCTCGACCCGCGAATTCAACCTCGATTTTCTCTTCGCCCAGCGCGACCTCTTGCTTGCCAAGCGGGCCCAGCTCAGCGGCCAGGCGACACGGCTCGAGAACGAGGCGAACGCGCTCATCGAGGATGCCGAGATGGGCGACGTCCAGTTCGACGAGGAGGGTGGCGAAGGCGACACGCTCGTCGTGGAGCGCGAACAGGACCTCGTGCTGTCCGCCTCCGCGCGCCAGTCGATCGAGGAGATCGATGCCGCTCTCGACCGGATGAAGATCGGTGAGTACGGCTACTCGGTCATCTCGGGTCTCCCCATCCCCAAGGAGCGCCTGAAGGCCATGCCCGAGGCCACCCAGCTCGTCACGGAGCTCGCGGGCGGGTTCGGCCGCCGGTAGGCGGCAACTGCCATGGACCGGTCGAGGCGGTGGCTGCTGCCGGCAGGCGTCGCCGTGGTGGCGCTGGACCAGGTCACCAAGACGTGGGCAGTCAATGCCCTCGATGACGGGCGCACCATCGACCTCTTCTGGACCCTGCGGCTCGCACTGGGCTTCAACAGCGGCATGGCCTTCTCGAAGGCCACCGGGCTCGGTCCGTTCATCGGGATCGTCGCGACGCTCGCCATCGTGTTCATCGTCGCGTCCATGAGACGGGCAGAGAGCGCCGCGTCCGCGTTCGGCATGGTGCTCGTGGCCGCGGGGGCCGCGGGAAACGTCATCGACAGGTTGTTCCGCGGTGACGCATGGTTCCGGGGATCCGTCGTGGATTTCATCGATCTCCAGTGGTGGCCGGTGTTCAACGTGGCGGACTCCGCGATCACCGTCGGCGGTGTGCTGGTGATCATCGCCGCCCTCCGCGCACGCGATGCCGGGGCGGATGACGCTGTTGCCGCGGGCGGCGGTGGGAGTTGAACGTCGAGGAGACGATTCCGGCGGCGCTCGACGGGGAACGCCTCGACCGCATCGTGGCGCTCATCGCCGACATCTCGCGGTCCGAGGCGCGTCAGCTCATCGAGGCGGGCGGAGCCACAGTCGACGGCGTCGCCGCACCGAGCGGCAAGGTGCGCCTGGCCGAGGGGCAGACGGTCGGGGTGGACCTCTCGAAGGTCCCCGAGGAACAGTTCCCGCGCGCGGATTCCTCCGTGGAGGTCCCCGTGGTGCACGAGGACGGCGATGTCATCGTGGTGAACAAGCCGGTCGGTCTCGTCGTGCACCCGGCAGCAGGGCACGGCACGGGAACACTCGTGAACGGACTGCTCGCGCGGTACCCGGAGATCGCAGCGGTGGGGCAGCCCCTCCGGCCCGGCATTGTCCACCGGCTGGACGCCGGCACGAGCGGACTGATGGTGGTCGCCAGGTCGGCAGCCGCATATGACTCGCTTGTTGCTGCCATGTCCGACCATTCGGTCCATCGTGAGTATTTGGCGCTCGCGTGGGGCCACTTCGATTCGGTCTCCGGTGTGGTGGATGCCGACATCGGCAGGGACCCCCGGGACCCCATGAAGATGGCGGTCGTTCGCGACGGGAAATGGGCGCGCACGCACTTCGAGGTGGTCGACGCCTTCGACTCGCCGGCCGATCTCTCGCTCGTGAGGTGCCGGCTGGAGACCGGCCGCACGCACCAGATCCGCGTCCACCTCGCGGCTGTCGGTCATCCGGTGGTCGGGGATGCCACGTACGGCGGCGCGAGGTCGTCGCTGCGGTCCCCGCGGCCGCTGCTCCATGCGGCGCGGCTCGGGTTCGTCCACCCTGTCACCGGCGACGAGATGGAGTTCGAGGCGGCGGTCCCGTCCGACATGGCGACGATCATCGCGTCGTGCGGACGGACACCGGGCGGGTGAGCCTCTAGTGACTGTGGAGGTGGAAAGTGGCGCTCGGCCACTCGCCCGCGCCGGTGGCGGCCCGGGCGATTGCCTCGAGGGTGTAGGTGTCCAGATGCTCGCGCATGTGCTGCCCCGCGATGTCCCAGATGGCGAGCAGAACGCACTGGCCCTCGTGGTCGCACGACCCATCCTGGTGCGGCTGGCCGAAGTCGCCGACGGTGATTGGTCCGTCCACCGCAGAGATGATCTCGGACAGTTTGATCTCCGCCGGGGTCTTGGCCAGCACGTAGCCGCCGCCCACACCCCGCTTCGACCGCACCAGCCCGGCGCCCTTCAGGGCGAGAAGAATCTGCTCGAGGTAGGGCTGGGGCAGGCCGGTGCGCTCGGCGATGTCGCGCACGGACGTGGGACCGGAGGTGTCGGCGTGGAGCGCCAGCGACAGCAGCGCCCGGCACGCATAATCACCCCTCGTGGACACTCGCACGGGACCATCGTAGGTGCTGGACTGTGACCGTGAGTCACCCATCCCCGGTCCTGCCCCGGTACGGCGGCGGTTCCCTGCCCGACATCATCCCGTTGCTGTGCGGACCCGCACGGGCCGTGACGAGACCGGAGTGGATGCCTGAGGAGGTCATGTCCGCGGAGCGGGTCGTCCTGCTCGTGCTCGACGGCCTCGGCTGGAACCAACTGCGCGAGCGCCCGCATCTCGCACCCACGCTCGCCTCCATGACGGGCGGCCCGATCACCTCGGTCGCGCCGTCCACAACGGCAACCGCACTCACGTCCATCACCACGGGCCTCGCGCCGGGGGAGCACGGTCTCATCGGTTACCGGATGGACATGGGCGGCACCGTCATGAACACCCTGCGTTGGGCCGACGAGAAGGGTGACCTGCGACGGCAGTTCCCGCCCGGACGGGTGCAGTCCTGCCCGCCGTTCCTCGGCCTCGCGGTGCCCGTTCTCAGCAAGGCCGAACTCGAGGGAACCGGTTTCACGGAGGCGCACCTCGCCGGCGTGAAGCCGATGGGGTGGCGCGCCGCCAGCAGCATCGCCGTGACCACGGCCGCCGCCTTCGCCGCCGGGGAGAAGTTCGTCTACGCCTACTACGACGGGGTCGACAAGATCGCGCACGAGAGGGGATTCGGCGAGTACTACGACGCGGAGCTCGTGCACGCCGATGCGCTCGTGAGGTCGGTGCTCGACCGCCTGCCGCCCTCGACCGCCCTCGTCGTCACCGCCGACCACGGCCAGGTCCACGTGGGGCAGAACACCATCGTTCCCGCGCCCGAGGTTCTCGCACATGTCCACCACCAGTCGGGGGAGGGACGCTTCCGTTGGCTGCATGCGATCCGCGGCAGGACGGCCGACCTGGGCGATGCATGCGCCCGCTACGGGGATGTCGCGTGGGTCGTGACCAAGGAGCAGGTGCTCGACGAGAACTGGTTCGGGTCCCGGGTCACCGCGGAGACCGCCCGCCGGATGGGCGACGTGGCACTCGTGGCGCACGCGCCGGTCAGTTTCGAGGACCCGGCGGACGGTGGGGCGTTCGAACTCGTCTGCCGTCACGGATCCCTGACCGCAGACGAAATGCTCGTGCCGTTCCTCGCCGCGTCGGTGTGACCCGCCCGTCGGTGTGCCCACGGACCGGGCCGCCCACGGTGGTGCGGGCGCGCACCGGTGGCAGACTCTTGGCGTGGCTGCCAATGATCCGTCCCCCGAGTCCCCGCTGAGCGCGGAGGTCATCGACGGCCGTCCGTTCCCCGCCGCGGCAACCGACGACCGGGCGGTCCCCACCGAGAGCGTCACGGAACCGGCCAAGGTGATGCGCATCGGCTCCATGGTCCGCCAGCTTCTCGAGGAGGTGCGCTCCACCCAGATGGACGCCGCCAGCAGGGAGAGACTCGCCGAGATCTACGAGCGGTCGATCGTGGAGATCTCCGAGGCGCTCTCGCCCGACCTCGCCGAGGAACTCCACACGCTCGCACTCCCGTTCAAGGACGGCGAGGTGCCGTCGGACAGCGAACTCCGGGTTGCGAAGGCGCAACTGGTCGGGTGGCTGGAGGGTCTGTTCCACGGCATCCAGGCCACCCTGTTCGCCCAGCAACTGGCCGCGCGCCAGCAGATCGAGCAGATGCGCCAGATCCCCGGCCAGCAGGGACCGGGGAACGGTCCCGCCGGCGGCACGTACCTGTAGCCGACCCCGTGACGGCCACCCGTGGGTGGCACACCTGACTGCTAATTTCGAGAATCCCAACGGTGTGAGTTGCGTCCGCAACCGCCGGCGGGGCACGAAGTTCGGCGGAATCCGCCCGGGAGAGAGGGAGCACTGTGGGGTCGTCATTCACTCACCTCCACGTGCACACCGAGTACTCCATGCTCGACGGGGCGGCACGCCTCGATGAACTCGTCGCGAAGGCGGTCGCCGACGGCCAGCCGGCCCTCGGGATCACCGACCACGGGAACATGTACGGGATCATCGACTTCTACAAGGAGTGCCGCAAGCAGGGCATCAAGCCGATCCTCGGCACCGAGGCCTACATGGCCCACGACCACCGCTCCGAACGGATCGCGCGCCGCGGCCGCATGGACGACAACGGCGGCTCCGACGAGGGCGGCCGGAAGCAGTACTACCACCTCACCCTTCTCGCAGAGAACAACACGGGGTACCGCAACCTCATCAAGCTGTCCAGCCTTGCGTTCCTCGAGGGGTACTTCTACAAGCCGAGGATGGACTGGGAACTGCTCGAGAGGCACGCCGACGGCCTCATCGCCACCACGGGCTGTCTCGGTGGGCATGTCCTTCAGTCGTTGCTGAACGGCGACGAGAAGGGGGCCGTCGAGAAGGCGGGCCGGCTCCAGGAGATCTTCGGCCGGGACAACCTCTTCGTCGAGCTGCAGGACCACGGGCTGGCCAACCAGCGTTCCACCAACCCGAAGCTCGTCGATATCGCGCGTCGCATCGGTGCACCGCTCCTCGCCACCAACGACTCGCACTACGTGAACCAGTCGGACCACGAGGCGCACGACGCCCTGCTGTGCGTGCAGACGGGCGCGTTCATGCGAGACGCCGACCGTTTCAGGTTCGAGGGCACCGAGCACTACCTGAAGACCGCCCAGGAGATGCGCCACATCTGGCGGGAGATCCCCGAGGCATGCGACAACACCCTCCTCATCGCCGAGCGGGCCGATGTCGAGATCGAGCTCGGCAACTACAAGCTCCCCGTCTTCCCCCTACCCGATGGTTTCGACTCCGACTCCGCCTATCTCGAGCATCTCGCGTGGGAGGGTGCGAAGAAACGCTGGGGCGACGCCCTGCCGCCGGAGGTCGTGGAGCGTGTGTCCTACGAACTCGGGGTCATCAGCCAGATGGGGTTCAGTTCCTACTTCCTCATCGTGTGGGACCTCATCAAGTACGCGAAGGACTCGGGCATCCGTGTGGGTCCCGGCCGCGGTTCCGCCGCGGGGAGCGCGGTGGCGTACTGCCTGCGCATCACGGAGATCGACCCGCTGAAGTACGACCTGCTGTTCGAGCGCATGCTCAACCCGTCGCGCGTCAGCATGCCCGACATCGACATGGACTTCGACTCCAGGTACCGCGACGAGATGATCAGGTACGCCGCCGAGAAGTACGGGCGCGAGCACGTGGCCCAGATCATCACGTTCTCCACCATCAAGTCCCGCAACGCGGTCCGGGATGCCGCACGCGTGCTGGGGTTCGAGTACGGGGTGGGGGACCGCATCGCCAAGCTGATGCCCCCGCTCAACCAGGGCAGGGACACGCCGCTCCAGTACTGCTTCGAGAAGCATCCCGAGCACATCGACGGCTACAACGCGGCCCAGGAACTGCGCACCATGGTCGACACCGACGAGGTGGCCGCGAAGGTCGTCGAGGTGGCGCGCGGCCTCGAGGGCCTGAAGCGCAGCGACGGCATCCATGCCGCGGCCGTCGTGATCACGCCCGAGCCGCTCATGGAGTACCTGCCGATCCAGCGCAAGCCCTCGGGGGACGGCAAGTCCGAGGACGCACCGATCGTCACCCAGTACGAAATGCACGGGGTCGAGGATCTCGGGCTCCTCAAGATGGACTTCCTCGGCCTGCGGAACCTCGACGTCATCACCGACACAGTCGAGATGGTCCGGCGCCACAGGGACCCGGCCTTCGACATCGACACCGTCCCTCTCGACGACCAACCCACCTTCGAGCTGCTCGGCAGGGGCGACACCATCGGTGTGTTCCAGCTCGAGTCCCCGCCCATGCGCAGTCTCCTGCGCTCCATGAAGCCGACGTCGTTCGAGGACGTCAGTGCGGTGCTCGCGCTCTACCGCCCGGGCCCCATGAGCGCGAACATGCACAACGACTACGCGGACTACAAGAACAACCGCAAGACTCCCGAGTACTTCCATCCCGAGGCGAAGGAGCTGCTGCACGACACGTACGGGCTCATGGTGTACCAGGAGAGCATGATGCGCGTCGCGCAAAGATTTGCGGGGTACTCGCTGGCCCAGGCGGACAACCTGCGCAAGGCGTGCGGCAAGAAGGACCCCAAGGTGATGGCGGCCGAGGAGGAGGGCTTCGTCGAGGGGTGCGAGGCCACCGGGTACGGGCGCGAGCTGGGGGTGCAGCTCTTCGCGGTCATCCGCAAGTTCGCGGACTACGCGTTCAACAAGAGCCACACGTTCGGCTACGGACTCATCAGCTACCAGACGGCCTACCTGAAGGCCCACTACCCGGTCGAGTACGTCGCCTGCCTCCTCACATCGGTGAAGGGCAACTACGACAAGGCCGCCGTGCACCTGGCCGATGCGCGCGCGCTCGGCATCACCGTCGTGAACCCCGACATCAACCGCAGCCAGTCCGACTTCGTGGCGGTCACGGCCAACGGGGAACGCACCATCGTGTTCGGGCTGTCCGCCGTGCGCAACGTCGGCGAGGGGCAGGTCGAGCTCATCATCGCCGAGCGCGAGGCGAACGGCCCGTTCGCCTCCTTCCATGATTTCGCCTCCCGGGTTCCCGACCAGGCCCTCAACAAGAGGGCCGTCGAGTCGCTGGTCAAGGCCGGGGCGTTCGACTCCCTCGGCCACCCGCGGCGCGGTCTGCTCATGGTGTTCGAGTCGATCATCGACGCGGCCGTCGTCGCGAAGCGCGAGCACGAGCGCGGGGTGATGTCGCTGTTCGGCGAGATCGAGTCCGGCGATGACTCCGGCTGGAGCGACCAGATCGCCGTGCCCGCGGAACAGTTCGACAAGATGGACCAGTTGCGGCACGAGAAGGAGATGCTCGGCCTCTACGTGTCCGACCACCCGCTCATGGGCTTCGAGGCCACCCTGCGCCGCCGCGTCGACACCTCAATCGCCGACCTCGAGGGCCGCGGCGAGGGAATGGTCACCATCGGCGGGCTCGTCACCAAGATGTCGCGCCGGTACACGAAGAAGGGCGACCAGATGGCCACGTTCGTGCTCGAGGACCTCGAGTCCAGCATCGAGGTCACCGTCTTCGCCCGCACCCTCACCCAGTACGGGCATCTTCTCGCCGACGACGTCGTCGTCGAGGTGAACGGCCGTCTCAACCGCACCGACGAGGGGCGCTCCAGCTTCACCGCGCAGAAGATCACGGTCATCGACGACCTGGACAAGCGAATTCCCGAGGTTGTGGTCACGCTGCCGAGCGGCATCACTGCGGAGAGCCTCGAGGTCCTCCGGGGCATCATCGCGGACTACCCGGGCCTCTCACCCATCAAGATCAGCCTCTCGTCGGGAAGGCAATTCAGCACCGGGCCGAAGCTCCTCGTGGACGCCGACAAGGTGCTCGGTCCGCTGCGGGTGAACTTCGGCGCGGATGCGGTCAAAATCCTCTGACAACGGTCCGGTTGGGGGCAAAAGGTCCCCGGAATGGCAGAATGGAGCGGTCGCGGAACACGGCTGACCGGCCGATTTCACCCCGAGGGAGCCTTCACCAGATGTCGTTGGAAGTCGTCACGCAGGACAGCAGTGCCCTCTCCGAGCAGCAGCTCGAGGAGATGCTGTCCGTCGAGGGTGCGTTCGGCCAGGCCGAGCTGGCGCGCGCCAAGGACGACTGGGTCCTGTGCACCCTTGCACGGGTCGACGGCAAGCTGCACGGCGTCACATTCTCCACGCTCGAGCGCATCGGGGGCACGCCGTGCGTGCTGATCGGTCTCATGTCCGTCAAGCGCTCGTCGAAGCGGGACCAGGTGCTGAAGGGCCTCATGGCCGAGGCCTACCACCGCGCACTCATGGCGTTCCCCGACGAGGACGTCGTGGTCGGGTCACGGTTTGCCTCCCCGGGTGCGGTCGAGGCGTTCAAGTCGCTCACCGAGATCATCCCCCGCAACGGCCACCGTGCCGTCGGCGAGGAACGTGCGTGGGGCCGCCGGCTCGCGAAGAGGTTCGGGGTGGATGCCCAGTACGACGAGCAGTCGTTCGTGGTGAAACAGGCGGGGCAGTCGGGTTTCCTCGACCACGAGTCGTCGAAGCCCGAGAAGGTGCCCGCGGACATAGCAGCCCTGTTCAAGGACGTGAACGCGAAGAAGGGCGGGGTGCTCATCGTCCACGGGTGGGCGATGGCCGAGAGCCTCGTCAAGCTCGGCGCCCGCTCCTAGGCGTGGAGTTCGCGGACCTCGTCAGGACGCGCGGGATGACCCGCGACTTCACCGACGAGCCCGTCGGCAGGGAAGTGATCGAGGAATGCCTCGGTCTCGCGGCACGGTCCCCGAGCGCCGGCAAGACGCAGGGATGGCACGTGGTGGGGCTGCTCGGTGCCGAGACGTCGCTGTACTGGGACGCGGCGCTCCCCGTTTCCGCCCGACCGACTTTCGCATTCCCCGGTCTCCTGCGCGCCGGATTCGTCGGCGTGGTCACCGTGTCCCCCGGGGCGTACCTCGAGCGCTACTCGGAACCCGACAAGGCGCGCACAGGCCTCGGTGCGGGCGAGGACGCGTGGCCGGCTCCGTACTGGACCATCGACGGGGCCATGGCGACAATGACGTTCCTGCACGCACTGCACGATGCGGGTCTCGGGGCCCTGTTCTTCGCCGTCGCGAACGGCGACCGGGTGCGCGAGGCACTCGGCATACCCGTCGACGTCGGGATCATCGGCGCAGTGGCGGCAGGGCATCCGTCGCCGCAGCCGGGCCGCAAGGGGGCCAGTGCATCGCGTCGCGGCAGGACCGGCGCCGAGACCGTCAGGTGGGGCGGCTGGGGCTGAGCCTGTCGACGAGTTCCGCGGCGGTCGTGGCGGGGCTGAGGCACACGTACCCAGTGCACACGTAGGCGTTCCCCTCCGTCCTGCCCTCCCACAGCGGCCCCTCCATGGGGGAGCCGTGGGCGAGAACGGCGTACGGGTGCCACGCCGAGCAGTACGCACGGAGCAACCAGGGTTGGACGCCGGGGATGACGACCTCGGTGGTGCCGACGGAATCCAGTTCGAAGGCCCACATCGCGTGCGAGAAGGCCGAGGGTGCCTGCGGCGCGACACGCGCGAGCAACCGCAGTATCCCGCGTGCGCGGGCGGTGAACTCGCTGTTCCCCGTGAGCGCGGCGAGGCGCAGGAACGCGAGCGCCGCCGTGGAGTTGGCCGACGGGGTCGCATTGTCCATGAGGTCCTTCTGCCGCGCCACCAGTTGCTCGCCGTCGTTGGCAGTGGTGAAGAGACCGCCGTTGGTGCCGTCCCAGTGATCGTCCACCAGTCGCCCCGCGGTCTCCACCGCGCGCAGCAGCCATGTCTCGTTCCCGGTGAGCTCGTACAGGCGTGTGAAGGCATCGACGAGGTGCGCGAGATCATGGGCCAGCGCCCGGTGCCGGGCCTGCGGCTCGGCACCGGCCTGCCAACTGCGCCTCCACGTGCCGTCGGGTGCGCGCAGGTTCTCCCACAGGAACATCCCGTTCGCGACAGCGGCAGCCTTCCACCTGTCGTTCCCGGCGAGCAGGGCCGCCTCGGCGAGGGTCGAGAGGAACATCGCGTTCCACTCGGTGAGCACCTTGTCGTCCAGTCCGGGCCGCGGCCGTTCCGCCCGGGCGGCGTCGAGCGCCCGGCGGCAGCGCTCGATGGTGTCGGGTCTGCCGATGTCCGGCCGGGCGTGGATGCGGTTCGGTATGGAGCGACCCTCGAAGTTCCCCTCGTCGGTGATGCCCCAGAACGCGCACGCGGCATCCGCCCACTCGCCGAGAACCTCCCGCACCTCGGCGGGAGTCCACGTGTAGAACGCGCCCTCCTCGCTGTGCCCGTGCGCATCGAGTGAGTCCGCGTCCTCGGCACTGAAGAAACCCCCGAGCGGGTGGCGCATGCAGGCAAGGACGTAGTCGATGGTCTCCGCCGCCACCTGGAAATGGCGGGCGTGCCCGAGCGACTTCCACGCGTGGACGTAGGCACGGCCGAGCAGTGCCTGGTCGTAGAGCATCTTCTCGAAGTGCGGCACCAGCCATCTCTCGTCCACGCTGTACCGCGCGAACCCGCCTCCGATCTGGTCGTACATCCCCCCGCACGCCATGGCGTCCAGCGAGAGGGTGACCATCGAGCGCAATGCGGGGTCGCCGGTGTCGATGTGGCGGCGCAGCAGCAGGTCGAGCGAGAACGTGCCGGGGAATTTCGGTGCGCCACCGAACCCGCCCCACCTGGAGTCGTGCCGGGCCGTGAGGTCCGCAACGACGGAGTCAACGAGAGCCGCCGCGTCGTAGCCGTCGGCAGGGGGGAGTGCAGCCGTGCGGCCCACCACCTCGACGAGGGCGTCGATGTTCTGCTGGAGTTCCGCGCGTTTGTTGCGCCATGCGTCGTCGACGGCGGCAAGCAGGCGCAGGAAGGACTCCCTCGGGTAGTAGGTGCCGCCGAAGAACGGCTCACCCGCGGGGGTGAGGAAGACGGTCATGGGCCAGCCGCCGCGACCTGTCATGGCCTGGACCGCATCCATGTAGACGGCATCGACATCGGGGCGTTCCTCGCGGTCGACCTTCACGTTGACGAACAGCGAGTTCATCACCGCGGCGACCTCGCCGTCCTCGAAACTCTCGTGCGCCATCACGTGGCACCAGTGGCACGCCGAGTAACCGACGGAGAGGAGCACCGGCCGGCCGGTGGCTCGGGCCTCCTCGAAGGCGTCGTCGCCCCACTCCCACCAGTGGACCGGGTTGTCGCGGTGCTGGCGGAGGTACGGCGAGGATGCCGCACCCAGCCGGTTCATGCCCCCATCGCGTGGTAGCCGCCGTCCACGTGGACAATCTCGCCCGTGGTGGCGGGGAACCAGTCGGACAGGAGGGCCACGGTGGTGCGGGCAACGGGGGAGGAGTCGTTCACGTCCCAGCCGAGCGGCGCTCGGTCGTCCCACACGTCCTCGAATTTCTTGAAGCCCGGGATCGACTTCGCCGCCATCGTGCGGATCGGGCCGGCGGCCACCAGGTTGCAGCGGATGCCGCGGGGCCCGAGCTCCTTGGCGAGATAGCGGCTCGTGGACTCGAGCGCCGCCTTGGCGACCCCCATCCAGTTGTAGGCGGGCCACGCGACGGAGTTGTCGAAGTCCATCCCGACGATCGTGGAGCCCGGGCCCATCAGCGGAAGGAACGCCTCGGCGAGCGTCTTCAGCGAGTAGGCCGAGATCTGCACGGCGACGGAGACGTCTGACCACTGCGGCGCCATGAAGTCGTCACCGAGGCAGACCTCGGGTGCGTACCCGATCGAGTGGACGACGCCGTCGACACGGCCGAGGCTTGCGCGCACCGACTCGCGGACAGACGTGACGTGCTCGTCCACGGTGACGTCGAACTCGAACACCTCTGCAGGGGTGTCCAGTTTCCGCGCGGTGCGCTGCGTCAGCGAGAGCGCCCGGCCCGCACCGGTGAGCACGACCTCCGCACCTTCCCGCTGGGCGAGGCGGGCCACCCCGAAGGCGAGCGAGGCATCGGTGAGGACGCCTGTGACCACTATTTTCTTGCCGTCGAGAAGACCCATGCGCTGAACCGTAGTTCGGCAGGCCCTCGTGTGTAAGGCTCTCGTGGATGCGTATCGGAATACTCGGCGGCACCGGTCCGGCCGGAAGTGCACTCGGGGCCAGACTGGCATCCATCGGCTACGAGGTGGTCATCGGTTCGCGGTCCCGCTACCGCGCGATGGAGGCGGTGGACGGCCTGAAGTCCGCATGGCCGGCACTCGACCTGCCCGTCACCGCGGGCGACAACGTGGAGGCGGCCTCGTGCGACGTCGTCGTGCTCGCGACCCCGTGGGACTCCGCCGCGACGACGGCGCAGGACAACATCGAGCACCTCCGCGGCAAGGTCGTCATCAGCATGGCCAACGCACTCGTGCGGGTCGGCGGGGAGTTCCAGCCGCTCGTCCCCCCGCGCGGCAGTGTGGCGGCCCACGTGCAGGCCGCAGTGCCCGAGTGCAGGGTGGTCGCCGCGTTCCACCACCTGCCCGCGAAGGAACTCGGGCATCTCGGTGACCCGATCGACAGCGACGTCCTCATCTGCTCCGACGACCCGGAGGCCACGCGCATCGCGATGGACATCGTGTCGCACATCCCGGGGTGCCGGCCCCTCGATGCGGGCGAGCTCTCCAACGCCACCGCCATCGAGGCCTTCACCGCGGTGCTCCTGCAGCTGAACGTGCGGTACAAGACGCGGGTCGCGCCGAAACTCACGGGGATCAAGAAGGACCCCCGGGCATAGGCGATGCCGATCCGTCTGTACGACACGGCCCGCCGTGAGGTGGTCCCGTTCGAGCCCGGCCCGCTCGTCACGATGTACACATGCGGGATCACCCCGTACGACGCAACCCACCTGGGGCATGCGTCGACCTTCGTGTTCTATGACGTCCTGCAGCGGAGGCTCATCGACCTCGGCCACCAGGTGCGGTGCGTCCGCAACGTCACCGATGTGGACGACCCGCTCTTTGCCAAGGCCCGGGAGCTGGGCGTCCACTACCTGGATCTCGCGGCCGGCGAGGAAGCCCGCTTCAACCGCGACATGGAGGCGCTCGAGGCGCTGCCGGTGCACAGCGCACCGCGTGCCTCGTCGGCCATCTCGGACATCCGCGGTTTCATCGGGATGGTGCTCGACCGCGGGTATGCCTACGTGGTCGACGGGTCGGTCTTCTTCGACGTCTCGAAGTCGCCGGGTTTCGGCGAGATCTCGCACTACACGAACGAGCAGATGGTCGCCTTCGCCCGCGAGCGGGGCGGGAACCCCGATGACCCGGCGAAGAGGAACCCGCTCGACTTCGTCCTGTGGCACCCGTCCGCGCCAGACGAACCGTCGTGGGATGCGATGTGGGGACCCGGCCGTCCGGGCTGGCACATCGAGTGCTCGGCCCTCGCGCTCCGCGAGCTCGGGACCACTATCGACCTTCACGGCGGCGGGACGGACCTGATCTTTCCCCACCACGAGTGCGAGCGGGCCCAGTCCGAGGCAGCCACCGGCGAGCCGTTCGTGCGCCACTGGATGCACGTCGCGATGGTCCACATGGACGGGGAGAAGATGTCGAAGAGCCTCGGGAACCTGGTGTTCGTCGACAAGCTCCGGGAGACGTACGACCCGCGGTCCATCCGGCTCGGCATCATCGAGCACCACTACCGCAGGGAGTGGGAGTGGGACGAGAGCCTCATGCCCCGCAACCACGCCCGTCTCCTCGCCTGGCTGGGGTCAGTGGGGGCCGGCGGGTCGGCGACGTCCCTGCTCGACGCGGTGCGCGAACGCCTTGACGACGACCTCGACACGCCGGGGGCACTCGCGCTCATCGACGAGGCGGCGAAGCGCGGGACCGACGTCACACCTGCAGCCGCCGTTCTGGGTGTGAACCTCGGCCGTCCCGTTTCGGTGGGGTGAACGAATCGTCAGTAGTTTGACAATTCGCACAAATGGGTCACACCCCGATGACATGGGGGTGAATGACACCTATTCTGTGCGCCGTGTCCGAGGGAAATGAGGCATCCCGGGCCCCGCACCGGGACAAGGCGTACCAGGGAGCAGGGGCGGCGCAGCGTCGGCTCCGTCGCGTCCTGCATCCGCTCTCGCGGCGGCTCTGGAAACTGAACATCGAGGGGCTCGAGAACATCCCGGCCGACGGGCCCGCGATCATCTGCCCGAACCACATCAGTTTCTTCGATTCCGTCTTCGTGATGACGTTCGTCGGCCGGAACATCAGTTTCGTGGGCAAGGCCGAGTACATGGATTCGTGGAAGACGAAGCATCTGTTCCCCGCCCTGGGAATGATCCCGATCGACCGTTCGGGCGGGGGCAAGAGCGACGCGGCGCTCGACGCGGCCGAACAGGTGCTGCGGCGGGGTGAGCTCTTCGGCATCTACCCCGAGGGAACGCGCAGCCGTGACGGGATGCTCTACAAGGGGCACACGGGTGCCGCCCGCCTCGCCCTGAAGGTGGGTTGCCCGATCATCCCCGTCGGGATCATCGGCACGCGCGAGATACAGCCGCCCGACACGTTCATGCCGAAGTTCCGCATGGAGTGCACGCTCCGGTTCGGCCGTCCGGTCACGCCGGACAGGTACCTCGACAGGACGGACGACCACATGGTGTGGCGCGAGATGATCGACGAGGTGATGTTCGAGATCCGCGACCTGAGCGGCCAGGAGTACCGGAACATCTACGCATCGAAGCGACCCGAGTCCCTGCACGCGGACACCGCCGTCATCGCTCCGTCAGCCCCCGAGGGCCCCAATTCGACGGAGTTGCAGACCTCTGCTCCGTAGGATGGCCTCCCATGGCCGACATCGCTGTACTCCTGCCCGACGGGTCCCGTCGCGAGGTTCCCCCCGGCTCGTCGTTGCGTGACGTTGCCGCGGGCATCGGATCCCGGCTGGCGAAGGCCGCGCTCGCGGGCATCGTGAACGGTGCCGAGGTGGACCTGAACACGTCCGTGTCCGACGGGGACCAGGTGTCCATCATCACTGCCGACTCGGATGCAGGCCGTCACGTGCTGCGTCATTCCACGGCACACGTCCTTGCCCAGGCGGTTGTGCAGCTCTTCCCGGGTGCGCAGTTCTCCATCGGCCCCGCCATCGAGGACGGCTTCTACTACGACTTCGAGCTGCCGGGCGGGCGCACGTTCTCCGAGGACGACCTGGCGGCCATCGAGTCGAGGATGCGCGAGATCATGAAGGCGGACCAGCCTTTCCTGCGCTCGGAGATGCCGGCAACCGACGCGCTCGCACTCTTCGCCGCGCAGCGCTACAAGTGCGAGATCATCGAACGGGTCACCAGCGGCGCCGCCGACGGCGACGACTCGGGCGAGGTCGGCGACGGCGGCACCATCAGCGTGTACCGCAACACCGACGAGTTCGTCGACCTGTGCCGCGGGCCGCACGTGCCCTCCACCGGCCGCCTCGGGCATTTCGCGCTCCAGAAGGTGGCGGGTGCCTACTGGCGCGGCAACGAGAAGGGCCCGATGCTGCAGCGGATCTACGGCACGGCGTGGGAGTCCGACGCCGCGCTGAAGGAGCACCTGCACCGTCTGGAGGAGGCCGCCAAGCGCGACCACAGGCGTCTCGCGAACGAGCTCGACCTTCTCTCGTTCCCGTCGGAGCTCGGCGGCGGTCTCGCGGTGTGGCACCCGAAGGGAGCGATCGCGCGCAAGCTCATGGAGGACTACAGCCGCCAGCGGCACCAGGACGGCGGCTACCAGTTCGTCTACACGCCGCACCTCGCGGACGCGAACCTCTTCCACACGTCGGGCCACCTCGACTTCTACGCCGACGGGATGTACCCGCCGATGGAGATGGACAACGGCACGTACTACATGAAGCCGATGAACTGCCCGATGCACTGTCTCGTGTTCGACAGCCGCCAGCGCAGCTACCGCGAGCTGCCGTTGCGCCTGTTCGAGCTGGGCAACGTGTACCGCTACGAGCGCGCCGGCACCCTCCACGGACTGATGCGCATCCGGGGTTTCACCCAGGACGACAGCCACATCTTCTGCACCGAGGAGCAGCTGGCAGAGGAGATCGCGTCCCTCCTCGACTTCGTGATGAGCGTGCTTCGCCGGTTCGGCTTCGAGGACTTCACGGCGAACCTCAGCACGAAGGACCCGCAGAAGTACGTGGGCACCGATGACATGTGGTCGAAGGCCACTGACGCGCTCGCGGCGGCACTGCGCCGGTTCGGCCTCGACTACGGCATCAAGGAGGGCGACGCCGCGTTCTACGGCCCGAAGATCGACATCGACGTGCGTGATGCGATCGGCCGCAAGTGGCAGCTCAGCACCATCCAGCTCGACTTCAACCAGCCCGAGCGGTTCAAGCTGGAGTACGTGGCCAGCGACGGCACGCGCAAGCGCCCGGTCATGCTCCACCGCGCCCTGTTCGGTTCCGTGGAACGGTTCTTCGGGGTGCTCCTCGAGCACTACGCCGGCGCGTTCCCCACGTGGATGTCACCCGTGCAGGTGAAGGTGCTGCCCGTCGCCCAGGCCCATGCCGACTACGCGGCACAGGTGGTTGCCGGCCTGCGGAAGGCCGGGTTCCGTGCCGAGACCGTCGATTCCGACGAGCAGCTCGGGAAGCGGATCCGCAACGCAAAGGTCGACAAGGTCCCGTACGTCCTGGTGGTCGGCGACGACGACGTGGCCGCGGGAACCGTGGGTGTCAACCCGCGCGGCGGTGACGTCGAGCGCGGGGTCAGTCTCGACGCGTTCCGCGCGCGCATCTCGGCCGACGTGTCCGCCGGCCTGGCGGAGGGGTGACGTGGTGCTCGACCGCCTGTGGAACGGGTGGAGGTCCGCCTACGTGCGCGGCTTCAACGAGGCCGGGGACGGGCAGGACGGCGAATCCGTGTTCACCCGGATACTCGCGTCCGGCGCGACGGACGAGGAGTCGCACATCGTCCACCGCGGGCGCACCTGCTTCGTCATCCTGAACGCATTCCCGTACTCCACGGGGCACATGCTGGTGCTGCCCTACAGGGAGTTCGCCGATCTGGAGGACGCCACGGCGGAGGAGAGCGCAGAACTGTGGGCCACCGTCACCGCGGCCGTGCGGGCGGTCAAGCGGTCCCACCGGCCGCACGCCCTCAACGTGGGGATCAACCTCGGGGCACCTGCCGGGGGCAGCATCGCCCGCCACCTCCACGTGCATGTGGTCCCGCGGTGGGAGGGCGACGCCAACTTCATGACCGCGGTCGCGAACGCGCGAACGCTCCCCGAGCCCCTCGACGAAACTGCAGCGCGCATCCGCGCCGCGTGGGATGACGAAAGGACGGTGCACCCGTGAGCGACGAAATCCGTGACCAACTTCCTGAGGACCTGAACGCTGTCGACTTCGCCGGTGCGTACGAGTTCCCCGACAACAGCCGCCGGCGGATACCCGCTGTGCTGTACGCGGTCCTCGCCGCGGTGTCAGCCGCCGTGTGGATCACCGCGGACAGGGACACCTCGGTCATCGTCAACGACGGGGCACTGCTCGGGGCGTGCATCCTGGGATTTGCCGCTCTCGTCAGTTTCACGAGCGGATGGCGCATGAACCTCGACGAGAGGGAGGCGCTCGTGCGTGCCACCGCCAACGTCGGCTTCGTCGTCGGTCATGCGTCCGCCCAGCAGGTGTGGAGGGGGCTGCGTTCCCGGCCGACCTGGCGCATCTTCTGCTACAGCGCCGAGGAACCGCCGCTGCAACGGGGTCTCGTGCTCGTCGACGCAGTCGACGGGCGAGTCGTGGAGGTGCTCGTGGAGGCCAACCCGGACACGGCATCGTCCTCCGACGGCACCGCGGCGAACTAGCGTTCCGACGATGTTCGACGGCAGGTTCAGGGCTCCCATCGAGCGCGTCGTCCGCCCGGTCGGGATGCTGCTGAGGAAGACCGGGATGTCTCCCGACCACATGACCGTCATCGGTGTTCTCGTGTCGGTGGGCGCCGCGTTTGCGGTCGGTGCAGGGGCCCTCCGGGGTGGGTTGCTCCTCGTCATCCTCGCCGCCGTGCCCGACATGCTGGACGGGGCCCTCGCAAAGGCCCAGAACTCTGCGAGCCAGCGCGGGGCGTTCTTCGACTCCGTCATCGACCGCGTCACCGACTCCATCCTGCTCGGGGGGGTCGCCTGGTACTTCGCATCCGAGAAGAGCCCGCATCTCGCCCTGCTGCCGATGGCGGTCATGGGTGTGTCCTCGTTGATCTCGTACGAACGCGCCAAGGCCGAGTCTCTCGGGCTCGACGCGAAGGGCGGCCTGATGGAGCGAGCGGAGCGCATCATCGTTCTCTGCTTCGGCTTGCTGTTCGACAGCCTCCTCGTGCCCGTGATGTGGGTGATGCTCGTGCTCACCACGGCGACTGCGGTGCAGCGGTTCGTCAAGGTCTGGCGCCAGGCGGAGGTGTCCGCAACGGTGCAGGCGCGCCGCGACCTGCGCCAGGTCCGCCGCGTGGGCCGCCAGAGTTCCCGGGCAAGCCGCAGGAACCTGTCCGTGATGTCCAGGCAGCGACGCCGCGGCCGGAATGGCTAGCCCGTTCGAGGAGCTGACCGGGGCGCTCACGGTTGGCGGCTACAAGGTGGGCTCGCTCGTCGCGCGGGTCACGCCCGGCTTCCTCGCGCAGGGGACCGTGTCCCTGCTGGCCCCGGGAATCGCTCTCTCGTTGCGCGAGAAGAGGGGCATGTTCGAGCGTCACCTCCGCCGGGTCAACCCAACCATCTCGCGCTTCGCCCTCCGCCAGTTGTCGCAACAGGCGTTCGACAGCTACATGCGCTACTACGCGGAGAGCTTCCGGCTGCCTTCGCTCAGCAGGCGCCATGTCGACCGGATGTTCACGGTGGATGGCTACCACCACATCGAGGAGGGCCTCGAGCGC
>RFZO01000181.1 GCA_009920715.1 Actinomycetota bacterium
CAGCGGTTTCCAGTACCAGAACACGATGAATCTCGCTACATGGAACGGCTCGACGTGGGGCAGCGTGGCCGCGTCCTCACCGTTTTCAAGTGCGACCCGCGACTATGTCGTGCACGACATTGAGATTGTCGGATCCAACATCTACGTGAGCGGTTTCAGAACGAACAACATCTCGTGTTCAACCACGTACCGCTCGTATTCGTTCCACAAGTTCGACGGATCCTCATGGACAAGACCAATTTCCGTGATGAGTTGTCCCGTCGGGTTCGGGCTGGGTGGATTGGGTGTCTACACGATGGAGGCGGTGGGAACGAAGATCTACCTTGGCGGCAACTTCGTGTCCATGTCCAATGTGGCCTCCCATCTGGCCGAATACGACACCACAACAGACACCGTTGCAGCATTCAATGGGTTCAGTGCGCAGTTCGGGAACGGAGTTGTGGTTCGGGCGATCACTGCGGTTGGTTCTCAACTGTTCGTCGGGGGGTCCTTCCCCGGCGTCACGGGGACGTCCGGCGGAGTTGCCCGGTGGACCGGATCCTCCTGGCAGGGCATCGGGCGCAACAGTCCTACTGTCGTGAATGCCCTGCTTGCGGACATGTCGTACAGCGGCAGCAACAGTCGGGTGTTCGTCGGTTCATCGAACATCAACATTGGTGGGGTTGCTGCAGCAGACGGCCTCGCCGCCCTGGCGATTGATGCCGCTTCGACACTTGACTCCGTCACCGTCAATGCTGGTTCGCTCTCCCCGGCCTTCGATCCCGCCGTCACCAGTTACAGCCTGAGCATCCCCAATGCCTCTGCATCGGTGGATTTCACGGTGCTTGCCTCGTCCTCCGGTGCGGCAATCAAGAGGACGAATTCGACCGGCACCATGGCCATGTCGTCCGATGTTGAGACCCTCAATGTTGCTGCGGGGGCAACGGAGAGCATCTCTTTCGCCGTGAACGGCGTGTCCGGTGCATCCACCACCACCTACACGTTCAGTGTCACCAGGGCTGCGGCCACTACCACGACTGCCGCACCGACGACTGCCGCACCCACCACGGCCGCACCGACGACTGCCGCACCGACCACCGCCGCGCCGGCCACAACGGCACCGCCGAGTTCCGTGGTGTCACAGACCACCAGTCCGGCAACAACGGAGGCCCCTGCCACGACGGCGCCGGCCACCACCGCGCCGTTGGCGGCATCCGGGTCGGGCGCGACTGTGTCCGTCGCGGTCGCACCCGTGGTGTCGGCGAAGAAGGCAGCCACCGGCTCGTCCATCGCGAAGTACGCGAAGATCACTGTCGCCAGCGGGGCCCGTATCTCCCTGAAGGTCGCCACCTCTTCTGCGAAGTACTGCAGGGTCAGCGGCACCTCGCTGAAGGGTGTCAAGGCCGGATCGTGCAGGGTCACCGTGACCGTCACGCCGAAGTCGGGCAAGGCTGTCTCGAAGACGGTCACCCTGAAGGTCACCTGAGGCCCGGGTGTCGGGGCCCCGTCCGGGCACGATTACTGTGAGATGACGTGAGCGACACTTCCGAACCACCGCTTGATCCACCGGCAGACGGGGCTGATGCCACCGTCGAGAACCAGGTGTTCGCCGAGGAGGCCACGCTTGACGCCGCGGAGACCAAGCGCCGCGTGTGGTTCATGCGGATGATCCGCCGTGAGCGCCGCCGCGAGAAGGTCGCGAAGGACCGCAGCACGCTCATCAGCTCGATGGTCACCATCGGGACCACCGTCATCGTCGCAGGCACGGCCATGTACGCAACTCTGAAGACCAGCGCTGACGGTCGCCTCGAGGACAGGCGCGGCGCGCGGGTGGACGCACTCATCGAGCACTGGTCGTCCACCATCGCGGATGCCTCCACAGCGATCGAGCTGCTCGGCCAGCGCTCCAACGACCTGTGGGCGTACGGCACGGCGATTGCCGAGCAGGGAGTGGTGCTGGACGAGGCGCTGACCAATGAGGCAGAGCGCGAGAAGAAGTACCTGGAGGTGCGCAGCAACCTGGCGGCCACCACCGCGCGCGCCGGCCTCGTGTCCTCGGTTCCCACTCTCGAGTGCCTCGACAAGTTCATCGGGTTGCTCGACACGTGGCAGAACGCCCTCAACTGGACGCGCTCCACCCTGCAGGTGGACGACGGAATCGAGGACGGGGTGAAGGCCGTCAACATGCAGCTGGAGAAGCGCAGCTCCCTGAACGACGGCCTCACCATCGTGCGCACGCTCGCCCGTGTCGAACTGGCGAAGGCCGGCGAGGCAAACGAGAAGTGCAACATCCCGGATGTCGACGCAATCTGGGCCGAGATCGTGCCCGCCACTGACGAGAACGCCACCGAAGAGGGTGCCACCGACGAGGAAGCCGTCACCGAGGACACCGTCGCGGAGGGCTGATAAGTCCGCGCGTCGGTCGCCGTTAGCCTCGCCGCATGGCACCGAGGGGACTGGCGGCACGTTGTGCTGGGCACGCCGCGTTGCTCACCGCAGGGCTCGGACAGCCCATGCTGCAGATGTACGGGGACAGTCCCGCTGTCTTCACCTCCGCGGACCTTCCCGGTCATCAGGTCGTGTTGTTCGGCGCGGCAGTTCTCCTCGTGCCTGTGCTGGTGCTCACAGCCCTCGACGCCGCCGTGCTCCTGCTCCCGCTGGGTCGTCGCGTTGCAGCGGGGAGGGTGCTCACGTTCATGTCCGCCGTTCCCCTCGGCATGTTGTTCACGAGGACCCTTCCGGTCGCGTGGGTCGCCAGCCTTGCTGTGGCCGCGATGCTGGCGGGTGCGGTTGCCTGGCTCCACGGCCGGCATGGTGCGGTGCGGACGTGGTTGTCGTGGATGTCCCTGTACGTGCCGGTGGTGTTCGCGCTGTTCCTCGTGGCCACGCAGAGCGTCATCCGGCAACCCGCCGCGGCACTGGTGGAGGTGACCACGACCACCGTCGTCGATGCACCCGCACCGCAGGTCGATCCGCAGGACGTGAGCGTGCTGTGGCTCCAGCTGGACGAGGCGCCGCTCTGGCCGCTGCTCGCGGGTGACGGCACGATCAACGAGAAGAGGTTCCCGGGTTTCGCAGCCCTCGCCGCGAGCAGCACGTGGTACCGCGACATGCTCGGGGTGTCACAGACGACGGTCGACGCTGTGCCGGCCACGCTGACCGGCCGCATGCCGGTCACCGGGAAGGCACCCACCTATGCCAACTACCGGAAGAATCTCTTCTCGCTGATGTACCGGCGACGCGCGTTCGACGTGCGCGAGATGGCCACCGCACTGTGCCCGAAGGAGGCGTGTGCGTCCATCTCGGTGTCCGGCAGCGACGAGATCGCCGAAGGCGGGGGAGCGGGGGTGGCAACCACCACCACGGCACCGGCCGACAGCTCCCGGGCGGACGTGGCCGCCGAACCGTCCGCCGACCTCGGCAGGTTCTGGTCCGACGCGTTCGTGGTGCTCGGGCACAAGCTCCTGCCCCGCGGCCTTCGTGACGGTCTGCCCGCGATCGACGAGGGATGGGGCGGATTCGGTGCGAACAGCGAGGTGGATGTCGACGACGACATCACGGACACGGTCGACACGGTCGCCCTGCCGCCGGCCACCGTGGGGATCGGACCCACCTCCACGACGGTTCCGACGAGGTTCATCGAGACCGTGCCCGACACGCAGAAGAACACGGTGCGACGGTGGGAGACGAACGGGGCGAAGTCCCAGGTTCCGGTGGTGGAGGAGATGGTGGTCCGGGCGGCGCGCTCCGATGTGCCCACCCTGCATTTCGCCCACGTGCTGCTGCCCCATCGGCCCTGGCAGCTGACCCCTGACATGCGCACCACCCGTTTCGTGAGCACCGACAAACGCGGTCCCGAGGTGGAGGACAGGGTGCGCGACGAGTACCAGGCGTTCCTCGCCCAGTACGTCGCCACGGACTCGTTGGTCCTCGACATGGTCACCCGCATGAAGAAGTCGGCGAACTGGGATCGGACCATGATCATCGTGACTGCGGACCACGGCATCGCGTTCGAGCCGGGGGAGTCGAAACGCAAGGAGATCAACCCGCGCCGCGCGGACACTCTGGAGCAGATCTACCGGGTGCCGTTGTTCGTGAAGTACCCCGGCCAGACGAGTGGCCTGACGAGCGACTGCCCGGTGCAGAGCCAGGACATCATGCCCACCGTCGTTGCCGTCACCGCGCTCGATGCCGGGTGGG
>RFZO01000182.1 GCA_009920715.1 Actinomycetota bacterium
CTGGGCTCGTCGGGCGCGCCGTCGGGACGCCGCGCCTAGTGTTCGGATGTGGCAGAGGCGAGATTCCCCGGGGCCGAGTGGACGACCGGCGACCTCCCGCCGGGCACCGATCGGGCCGCACTGGATGCCCACCTTGACACCCTGTTCGGGTCTCCCGGCACCCACGGCACCACTCTCGCGTTCGTCGCGGTCCACGGCGGGAGAATCGTGGCGGAGCGCTACGGGGAGGGGACAGGACCGGGCGACACCCTCATCAGCTGGTCGATGGCGAAGTCGATCACCCATGCGCTCGTCGGCATCGCCGTGGGGGACGGGCTGCTGGACGTCTCGATGACCGGGTTGTTCCCCGGGTGGTCGGGCGACGCGAGGTCGCGGATCTCTCTCCAGCATCTCCTCAACATGGGCAGCGGGCTCGAGTGGAACGAGGACTACGTGGACGACACGGTGTCCGACGTGATCGAGATGCTCTTCGGCGGCGACGACGCACCCCACCGAGGTGACCACGCCGCGTACGCGGCGTCGAAGCGCCTCGAGCGCGAGCCGGGCACGGTGTTCGAGTACTCGTCGGGCACCACGAACCTCGTCGCACGGGTGCTCGGCCGCGCACTCGGTGACGTCCCTCCCTCCCATGACGCCGTGGAGAGGTTCATGAGGTCAAGGTTGTTCGATGTGACCGGGATGGGCACGGCGACACCGAAATTCGATGCCGCAGGCACGTTCGTCGGGTCGTCGTTCGTCTACGCGACAGCGCGTGATTTCGCCAGGTTCGGTTGGCTGTACGCGAACGACGGTGTGTGGGACGGCCGTCGCGTGCTCCCCGAGGGCTGGGTCGACCACGGTCGCGCGTACTTCGGGACCGATCCCGAGAACGGCACCGGGTACGGGGCGCACTGGTGGCTGGTGCCCTCGCTGCCCGGTTCCATGGCGGCATTCGGCTACGAGGGGCAGTTCACGTTCGTGGTGCCGGACCGCGACCTCGTTGTGGTGCGGCTGGGAAAGTCCCCGGCCCCGCTGGGGACGAACGTCCGCGACACCCTCGTGGACCTGATCGGTGCATTCCCCGAAGTCAGCGCCCCGGGCGGCAAGAGTGGACGGCATGGCTAGGGGCAGACCGGGACTCAGGCGCACGGTGCAGGTGATCGTGATCGCCCTCGTCGCGTACTGGATCATCCTGCCCCTCGTGCCGCAGTTCTTCGACGCCGCCCACGACCTGAACCGGATCGAGCCGAACCTGCTCCTCGCCGGGTTCGGCCTGCAGATGATCTCGTTGTTCTTCTACTCGATGCTCACGAAGGCCGCACTCGGCGAGCACGGTGACGATCTCCCGCTGCTGCGCCTCTTCCGCATCCAGTTGAGCACCAAGGCACTCGGCAACGTGATGCCGGGCGGCAGTGCCGCCAGCACCGCGCTCGGATACCGCCTGCTCACCATGAGCGGTGTGAAGGGGCCGGACACCGCGTTCGCGCTGGCGACCGCCGGCATCGGGTCGGCCGTGGTGCTCAACCTCATCCTCTGGTTCGGCCTCATCATCTCCATCCCCACCAGGGGTGTCAGCCCGATCTACACCACCGCCGCTGTCGTGGGGGTCATCCTCATGGCGTTCGCCGGCTTCATCGTTTTTGGCCTCGTCGAGGGCCAGGGCCGCGCGGAGCGCGTGGTGCGATCGGTCGCGCGCAGGTTCGGCCAGGACGAGCAGCACGCGGCCGAGGTGCTCGCGCATCTCGGCAACCGGATCGAGGGCCTGTGGCTTGACCGCGCGATGCTCACCAAGGTCATCGTGTACGCCACCGCCAACTGGTTGATCGACGCCGCGTCACTGTGGGTGTTCATGCGCGCGTTCGGCGAGTCGCTCAGCCCCGTCACACTCATCGTGTCGTTCGGGCTCGCGAACGTGCTGTCGGTCATCCCCATCACGCCGGGCGGTCTCGGAATTGTGGAGGGCGTGTACATCCCCACCCTGATCGGTTTCGGCACCCCCAGCTCCACCGCCGCGATCGGCGTCCTCTCGTACCGCGTGGCCCAGTACTGGCTGCCGATCTTCATCGGTTGGTTCAGCTACCTGACCTTGCGGATCGGGAGGTTCTCCATCGACAGGTCCCACCGTCTCGCCGGCCTGAAGAAGGTCGCCGAGGCGGAGGCCAAGCGCGGCCTCACGACCACCGACTGGGTGGAGCGGTACGCGCCGCGCGACAGGACCGGGCAGTTCGAGATGCCGAAGTTCAACCCCGGTGACCTCGAGTACAACGACGATACGGGCGGCAAGGACAGGCCTGAGTAGCGTCTGTCGCTATGACAACCCACGAAAGACCGTTCGGCCGCTGCCTCGAGGATTTCGCCGTCGGTGACATCTACCGGCACTGGCCCGGCAAGACCATCACCGAGTACGACGACCATCTCTTCTGCATGATCACGATGAACCATCATCCGCTGCACACGAACGACTGGTTCGCGAGCGAGAGCGTGCAGGGCCGCAACGTGGTGGTGGGCAACCTGGTGTACTCGCTGGTCCTCGGCATGAGCGTGCCCGACGTGAGCGGTGCCGCCATCGCGAACCTCGAGGTGGAGACCCTCCAGCACAAGTTCCCCACGTTCCACGGCGACACGATCCACGCCGAGACGCGGGTCCTCGAGGTCGCCGAGAGCAAGTCGAAGAACGACAGGGGCATCGTCACGGTGGAGACGAAGGGTTTCAACCAGGACGGCAAGGAGGTCTGCTACTTCCGGCGCCGCGTCATGGTGTGGAAGCGCGAGTTCGCCCCCGTGCGTCGCCGTCCGTACGACGGCCAGGACGTGTGGGCCGACTGACCCGCGACGACCGGATCGTCGCCTCGCTCCTCGCCTGGGGCGGGAGCGAACTGAGGGATCTCCCGTGGAGGCGCACCCGCGACCCGTGGGCCGTTCTCGTCAGTGAGGTGATGCTGCAGCAGACCTCCGTGGCGCGCGTGCTGCCGAAGTACCGGGCGTTCATCGAGGAGTTCCCCACTCCCGCCGCACTGGCGGGGGCACCGCTGGGTGACGCTCTGCAGCTGTGGCAGGGACTCGGTTACCCGCGCAGGTGCCGCAACCTCCGGGAGACCGCGGTCGTGGTGACGCGGGAGCACGGGGGAGTGCTGCCGCAGTCCCTCGAGGGTCTCCTCTCGCTCCCCGGCATCGGCGCCTACACCGCCCGGGCGGTGCTCGCCTTCGCGCACGGTGAGGACGCCGCAGTTGTCGACACCAACGTGTCGCGGGTTCTCTCCCGGCTCGACAACACCCCCATGCGGGCGCGTGAGCTGCAGGCCCGCGCTGACTCGCTGGTCCCCGCGGGGCTGGGGTGGGAATGGAACCAGGTGATCATGGACCTGGGTGCGCGGGTCTGCACGGCCCGGTCACCACAGTGCTGCGGGTGCCCGCTCGCGCCCGAATGTGGGTGGCGGTCCGGCGACGGGGACGATCCCGCAACGGCATCTGCGGGTGCGAGCAGGCCGCAGGGACGGTTCGAGGGGTCCGACCGACAGGCGCGCGGCCGCGCATTGCGCGCGCTCGCGGCGGGTGCGCGGACGCAGGAGCAGCTCATCGAGGCGATGAACCTCGCCGACGACGCCGCGCGCGCCGTCGCACTGCTGGCAGGGCTGGTGGACGACGGTCTCGCCGTGCGTGACGGCGGGTCGTTCAGGCTCCCGTGAGGAAACCGACGACCAGTTCGTTCACCTTCTCCGGCTGCTCCAGCTGGAGGAAGTGACCCGCATCCTCGACGATCTCGACGCGGGCCCAGTCGCACATCGCACGCGCGGATTCCGCGACCTCCGCGCCGATGCAGCCGTCGTTGCGTCCGTGGAGATAGAGCGTCGGCTGGGGGAGCGGACCCGAACCGGCGGCCTGGATGGCGTCGTACTCGGGGCTGCGTGCACCCGCGCCGAGGGTGGCGCGGTAGTACCCGAGCGCGGCGGCGAGATGCGCGGGTTCGCGCAGGCAGTCCTTCACGTTCGCGATGTCGCCGGCGGCGGAGAAGCCGGGCGACCAGTCGGCCCACAGGAGGTCGATGAACGCGAGGTCGTTCGCCGGCACGACCATGTCGGCGAGCGGGTGCTGGAAGAAGAACATGTACCAACTGCGCTTGATCTGGGCGAGATTGGTGACGAACGCGACGTTCATCGCGCCGCCGGGGGGAACTGCCATCCCGACCACCTT
>RFZO01000183.1 GCA_009920715.1 Actinomycetota bacterium
ATGCGTCCGTCGGCGATGCCGAGGATGAGCGCCTTGAGTTCGCCCTTCGGGAGGCGCGGGATCGTGAGTTTCTGCATGGGTCACCTCGTGGTGGCGGTACACCGTCACCCGATGGGGTTGGACCTACTTCCGACGGGACGCGCGAAGCCGCCACAGGGCGCGGTCGAGGACCGTCGAGCGGGTGAGGCGGCGGTACACCTCGCGGGCGTCGATGGCGTCCTTCAGGGCGGCGTGGGAACCGTGCGTGGGGATGTTCAGGAAGCGTCGGACGTTGTCGAGCGACAGGGCCTCGAGCCCGCACGGGACGAGGTGCTCGTAGCACAGGGTCACGGTGTCGACGGTGTTGTACCCCAGGCGGGCCACACGCCCCTGTCGGCGTACGAGGGCGGCGATGAAGTCGCGGTCGAAGGTGACGTTGTGACCGACGAGGACGGCCTTCGACCCGGCGAGGAGTTCGACGACGGTGTCGACCACCTGTTCGGCGGTCGGGGCGTCGGCCCACGCGTCGTGGGTGTACCCGTTGACCTCGAGGGCCTTCGGTTCGGCATCGCGGATGCGTTCGGGACGGATGCGGGTGTGCCACACGGCGATGTCCGGCTCGTCGCGCCGCAGGTGGCGGGTCCACGGGGCACCCGTCCTCCGTAGGACCTCGACACCGAACACGACGGCGAGGTCGATGACCTCGTGGCGGGTGGGGTCGAGGCCGGTGGTCTCGACGTCGATGAAGGCGAGGGGTCGGTCGGTGAGTTCCATGCCCCACACTACGCGGCGGCGCGGTCGAACCGGGTGGCCTCGACCCTTGGTGGGGATGAGTCAGGCCCGAGCGACGACACCGTCGGCGTCCATGAAGGCGAGATTTTTGCCGCCGACCGAGAACAGAAGCCCACCTCGGAAGTCCTCGCAGTCCCATCCGTCGCTGGAGATGTCGGTCAGGTCGGGGAGGAGACGTGCGATCTCCTCCGCCGAGTCGGGGTTCGTAGCTGTTCGCTGAAATCTACCTAAACCCACCCTAAAGTTAGGTGAACCTTCTTGCCCGAGGGGCCTCGATAGATTGCCTATATCGCTGCGTTAGTACGCGGAGCGATATAGTGAGCACCCCGAAAGTCACCAAGCTGTTCCGACTTGACCTCGATATGCACCGATGGATCGAGGATCAGGCTGAACACCGTCGAGTGTCTGAGGCCCAGGTCGTCCGAGACCTCATCCTCGCAGCCATGCGGGAAAACCCGCTCCCCGAAACTGACCATAGGAAGGATTCCAAGTGAGCCAGACCTTCCAGAAATCTCGGTTCTTCCTCCTTCACCCCGAGGTGAACGCGGGGAAGGTCGAGCGTCTGGAATCTCTCCATCGGGAGTATGTCGCCTACGTCCGCATCTGCGTGCAAGCGATGATAGACGGGAGACGGCTGAACCTCGCCCGCTCGGAGAAACAGGCGTTCTTCCCTTGTTCGGAGACCTTGACGAGTCAGATCGAGAAGAACGCTCGGGATCACGCCATCCAGGTCGTCTCGACTTGGGCGAAATCCCGCTACACCCTGAGAGTCAAGGGGGTGATCTCCAAGGCCAAGAGGGATGGCGAGGTCAGCCCTGAGCAGGCCAAGGCACTCTACACCATCGGGAAGTACCTTCGGGATCAACCGGGCAGGGGCATCACCCAGGACGACATCGACCTCTACTGGAAGTTCCTCGATGAACGGGGAGGGCGGAAGCCCGAAATCTCCGACACCCTCCCGATGCGACTCACGGAGATGACAGCCCGGTTGGAAGACCCCAAAGAAGCCTCAATCGGTGACTTCTGGCTCCGGGTTTCCTCCTTGGAAGCCCGGAAGTCGATCTGGCTCCCCCTCGTGGGCTCCCCCTATATCACCAAGGCCGATCAGGTCTCCAAGGGCATCCTCGTCAGGAAGACCAAGAAGGGATTCTGGCGGTTTGAGGTCGTCGAGAAGCGAGAGTGGGTCGTCCCCGAGCCGAAGGATCTCCCATCCCACGCCCCTCGACTCGGGGTTGATGTCGGATTGAACATCCTCGCTGCTACTTCAGACGGTGATCTCTACGGGGCTTCCTTCAAGCCCCGTTTTGACCGGCTCTACAAGCGGGTCAGGGATCTTCGGGCGAACAGGATGCGTCAAGGGTTTCGGGACAACAGCCCCCGGTTGGATGCCCTGGAGTCGAAGCTCTCGGGGATGATCAAGACCGAGACAGGTCGGATCGCCAACAACCTCGTTCAACGGCATCCGGGGACGGTGTTCGTTCTCGAAGACCTCGACCTTCGAGGATGTCGAGGGCAAAAGCGGTTCGCTTACAGAGCCCTTTACAGGGCGTTGTCGAGCAAAGCTCCGGTCGAGGTCGTGAACCCCGCTTACACCTCGCAGGAGTGTCCTTCCTGCGGCTACATCTCCCGGTCGAACCGATCCGGGACTTCCTTTTCCTGTCGTTCATGCGGCAGGAAAGCTCACGCTGATTGGGTAGGAGCATCCGGTATTCTCAGACGTTCTGAGGATAAAAGTATCGGATGCGGGGATCACCCATCGAGCGTGAAAGCGACGTTGCAAAGGCGATTCCTCGTCAAGAGGAACAGTCCCGCAAGATCGCTTCTCGCGCCCTCACCGTTGGGCCGGAGTCTTACTACCGAGGTACTCGTTCAGTCGGGGATCGGCACAGGCTCAAACTTGGTGTCTGCCTCGCCTCCGTAGGTTTAGGTAGGTTTCAAGGAACGGTGGATGTTGCTCCCGCAGTTCAGGGCTGCCTCGGTGATCAGTTCGACATTGGACATTTTACCTCCTTGCCGGTTGCACCGGCTTTTGTTTGATGCCGCGCCGGGGAGTCGAACCCCGGCCAACCCTGCCGGGACGGTCACATATCCTGGTTCATAGCGGTAGACTCACTGACCAGACCATTGCGAACGAGGTACGCCAGTTCTTCCTCGGTTGCGTAGCGGCGAACGTCGCCGTTCTTGGCGTCTTGAACGAGGTTGCGCTGGGGTTCGGATGCAACCTCGGCTTCAACCTTGAGATCGCGGATCACGTCCTGAACCAGAACATCAACCGTGCCAGCGTATTTGTTGATACGACTCAGGACAGCCTTCTTGCCTTCACCGGCAACAATCTCGAAGTACCCGATGTCCTTGCCGTACAGGGTGACATAGACCCTGACACCCTTCTTATCCCAAACCTTGGCGGTTGCTTCGGGGTTCTTGACGATAGCGGCAACCATAAGTTCGGCGGCTTCGTGGCTGGTCATGGTGTTCTCCGTGGGTTCGTACGGGGTACGCCGTTCACCCGACGGGTCGGACCATCAGCCCCCGTGATTTTTGCGGAGGACCCTCGTGACGGTGTTGCCGTCGGGCACAGGTGGCCGTGTTGTGCCCGAGTTCGCCGCACCTGCGGCACTGGTAGCGCCGATTCATGTCACCCCACTACGCGTTGAGGATGTCCCACATCTCCCGCTGGGAGAGGACGATGGTTCCGAGTTGACGGGCCTTGTCGAGCTTGCCCGACGCGCCGTTCGGGTCCTTCGCCACGAGGTAGGTCAGGCCCTTCCCGACGGAGGACTTCACGGTGCCGCCCGCCGCCTCGAAGGCCTGTTCCATTGCGGCGTCGCGGAACCCCGTCATGCAGACGGACTTCCCGGTCAGCCACCCGAAGACCTTGCCCTTGACCCGCACACCGTTCGCGAGGAGGCGGTCGATGAGGCCCGCACGAGCCCGCAGCCCGTCCACGAAGGCGTCCGCCTTCGTGGGGCCGAGGCCGGGGATGCGTTCGATGTCGGCCTTGGTCGCGCACCGCATCTTGTCGAGGGTGTCGAACCCGGCCTCGACGATGGTCTTGCACACCGACCGGGAGCACATGGGGATGCCCGTGCTGCCGACCAGGACGTTCAGGGGCATCTCCGCCTTCGACCACAGTTCGGCGACGATGGTGTCGGCGGACCGACCGAGTCGGCTGCCGCCGACCGTGACCCCCTCGATGTCGCGGGGGTTCATGGTGTAGAGGTCGGCGGCGTCGGACACCTTGCCGGCGTCGACCAGGGCCTCGATGACGGCGTCCCCGATGCCGAGGACACCCGTCTTCTTGACCCATCGGCTGATGGAACCGACCACCTGGGCGGGGCAGTCCTCGCCACGGCAGACGAGGTATTCCC
>RFZO01000184.1 GCA_009920715.1 Actinomycetota bacterium
GCCGCCCCGCGGGGCGGCCCTTCGCTCGTTCCTGGCGGGAGTCCGTGGACCCCCTCGGACCGGTCAGCCCATGAAGATGATGGAGACCACGAACAGCACCAGCCACAGCACCACGCCGGAGATGATGGCGTTCTTGTGGGACTCGTAGGGCTTCAGCATCTTGTTGCCCGCGGCGGTGCCGCCGAACTTGCCGAGCGCGTTCAGCTGCAGAAGGGCCCCCAGCACCACAGCGATGATGATGAAGGTGTAGCCGTCACTGCTGGTGGCGCTCCACCCGAACCCGTCGTAGTAGTGCGCCGAGCCGATCATGTAGAACAGCATCGAGACCGAGAAGATCATGTTCTGGCGCGAGACCAGCATGGCCCGACGGCCCGCACCGGCGGCGTTCGGGTCGGCCTCGCCGCCGTTCAGCACGTTCGCAGCGTTTGCGATGACGACCTTCTGGTTCTTCCAGATGACCATCCAGACGTTCGCCGCCATGGTGATGCCGAGCAGCATGCCGACGGTGATCGCCGCGTTCTTCGCGTTCGCCGACGTGCTGCCGGCATGGTTCATGAAGTCCTGCATGTAGTTCGGGGCGACGCCCACGATGAGGAGCCCGGTGCCGAGAGTGGCGATGGCCGCCCAGCGGAACCACCACAGGGCGCGCGTGGCGATCTGGGTGACGGTGATGTTGCGGGCCTTGCCCTCGTCGCCGTACGCGGCGAGACCGGGGACCTGCACGAAGTTGAAGTAGTAGAGCAGGCCGATCCAGGTGATGCCCGCGAGAACGTGCAGGTACCTGAACCAGAAATTGCCCAGGAGGTCTTGGGTGATGATGTCTGCCGCGTACATGGTGTGTGTATCCCCTTGTCTGTCGCGTCCGGGGGACGCAGGGGTCAAGGTACCAGCCGCCACCGTGGGCAAGGCGGAATTGGCACTGCCGAACTAGCCTCGGGACCGCCATGGCCCACGAGTTCATCTACACCTGTTACAAGCTCGCCCGCTTCTATCCGCCGGACCGCACGATCCTCGAGAACATCTCGCTCTCCTTCTACCCGGGGGCCAAGATCGGGGTCCTCGGCTCGAACGGCAGCGGCAAGTCCAGCCTCTTGCGGATCATGGCGGGCCTGGACGACGGCTACACCGGCGAGGCGCGTCTCACCCCCGGGTTCACCGTGGGTCTGCTGGAGCAGGAGCCCCAGCTCGACCCTGCGAAGGACGTCCTCGGCAACGTGATGGACGGCGTTGCCCCCGTCCAGGCACTGATTGACCGCTACAACGAGGTCATGGCCATGTGGGGCGACCCCGACGCCGACTACGACAAGGTCGGGGCCCTGCAGGCCGAGCTCGAGGACAAGATCGCCGCCGCCGACGCGTGGAGCCTGGAGCGCAACGTGGAGATCGCGATGGACGCACTGAGGTGCCCGCCGAACGACTCCGACGTCACGAAACTGTCCGGCGGCGAGCGCCGCAGGGTGGCCCTGTGCCGCCTGTTGCTCTCGCGCCCCGACCTGCTGCTGCTCGACGAGCCCACCAACCACCTCGACGCCGAGAGCGTCGACTGGCTGGAGCGGTTCCTCCAGGAATACCCGGGCACCGTCGTCGCCATCACGCACGACCGCTACTTCCTCGACAACGTCGCCAAGTGGATCCTCGAGCTCGACCGCGGCCGCGGCTTCCCCTTCGAGGGCAACTACTCGAGCTGGCTGGAGCAGAAGCGGCAGCGCCTGGAGGCCGAGGAGAAGGCCAGCGAGACCCGCGCCCGGACCCTGGCCCGCGAGCTGGAGTGGGTGAAGATGTCGCCGAAGGCGCGCCAGGCGAAGGGCAAGGCCCGCCTCGCCGCGTACGACAAACTGCACGCCGAGGCCATGGCGGCGGAGCGCGGCCCGGACCGCCTCGAGATCGCCATCCCCGCGGGGCCGCGTCTCGGCGACACCGTGATCGAGGTCGAGGGACTGTCGAAGGGCTTCGGGGACCGTCTGCTCATCGACAACCTCTCCTTCAAGCTTCCGCCCGCCGGCATCGTCGGGATCATCGGGGCGAACGGGGCGGGCAAGACCACGCTGTTCCGCATGCTCGCGGGACAGGAAGCCCCTGACTCCGGCACCATCACCGTGGGCGACACCGTGCAGATGAGCTACGTCGACCAGAACCGCGACGACCTGGACGCGAAGAAGACCGTCTACGAGGAGATCACGGACGGCGTGGAGCACATGAAGGTGGGCGGCCGCGAGATCCACGGCCGTGCGTACGTTGCCTCGTTCAACTTCAAGGGAAGCGACCAGCAGAAGCTGGTGGGCGACCTCTCGGGTGGCGAGCGCAACCGCGTTCACCTCGCGAAGCTGCTGAAGCGCGGCGGCAACCTCCTGCTCCTTGACGAGCCCACCAACGACCTCGACGTCGACACCCTGCGCGCTCTCGAGGACGCACTCGAGCAGTTCCCCGGCTGCGCCGTGGTCATCAGCCACGACCGCTGGTTCCTCGACCGCATCGCCACGCACGTGCTCGCGTTCGAGGGGGACAGCCAGGTTCGCTGGTTCGAGGGCAACTTCAGCGAGTACGAGGCCTGGCGCCGCAAGGAGCTGGGTGCCGCCGCCGAGCAGCCCCACCGCATCAAGTACAAGCCCCTCGCGAGGTGACACCGGTGTTCGTGCGCGTCCTCAGGCCGGTGTGCGGCGTGATCTTCGTGGCCGGGATCGCCGGCATCATCGTGACCTCGATCAACGGGAACAACGCCGGGTGGGTGCTGACCATCGGCATGGTCACTGCGGTCGCTGCAGTGGTCCTCATCGCCGTCACCGCTGCATTACCCAGGCCGCGCATCGACGTGTTCGACGACGTCGTGGCCGAGCGGGTCGAGCAACGCATCGCGGCTCTCGTAGCCGCAGGCGCGGACGAGGCGGAGACACGGGCACTGGTGCGCGACGCACTCGAGATGGTGCGCGGTCAGAAGTGACGTTCGCCGTCCCCGCCGGGTGGTCGTCCCTCGACGACCATGCTCTCGCGGGGGAACTCGCCGCCGAGGCGGGCAGGTTGCTCGTCGCCCACCGCGACGACCTGGTCAGCCGCGGCACGACGCACTGGATGCTGTGCGACTCGGGTGACGCTCTCGGTCATTCCTTCCTGATGGACGCGCTGGGTGCGACGCGACCCGGCGACTCAGTCCTGTCCGAGGAGGGTGCAGACGACAGGTCCCGCCTTGAGAACGACCGCGTGTGGATCGTCGACCCGCTCGACGGCACGAACGAGTACGGGGACAACCGCGGCGACTGGGCCGTGCACGTCGCCCTCTGGGAGAAGGGCAGGCTCACCGCCGGGGCCGTGGCGCTGCCCGCGATCGAGAGGGTCTTCTGCACCGACCCCGCACCCGTCATCCCGGCGAGACCTGAGGGCAACCCTCGCCTCGTGACGTCGCGCAACCGCGCACCGTACGCCGCGGTGATCGTGGCGAACGCGCTCGGCTGCGACGCGTTCCGTCTCGGCAGTGCGGGGGCGAAGGCGATGTCGATCGTGATGAACGAGGCCGACATCTACATCCACGACGGCGGGATGTACCAGTGGGATTCAGCCGCGCCCGCTGTTGTCGCCGAGGCCGCGGGTCTGCACACGAGCCGCATCGACGGGTCACCCCTCGTCTACAACGGGCGTGACGCCTGGCTCCCCGACTTCATCGTGTGCCGCAAGGAACTCGCCGACGACGTCCTGCACGCCCTGTGGGGCGACAAGGACTCCTGACCCCGACGCGCAGGGTCACCACTCGGGCTGGTGCTCGCCGAGCCTGGGGACCGGGCCGTAACGGGGTTCGTACCCGCTGAAGTCGACCGGGGAGTTCACCGCCCTGTACGGCGCCTCCCCCGGTTGGGGGGTCATCTCCACGAACGACCCCGCGGCGATGACCTGCGGATCCTCGATCGCCTCGGGAATGGAATTCAGCGGTGCCCACCAGACATCGTGCTCGTCGAAGCGTGCCGTCCAGTGCGCGTACGTCTGCGTGGCGAAGTGCGCGTCCAGCTCCGCGATCACCTGCTCGCAGTTGACCGCGCGCTCCCGCGCGGTGGCGAATCCCTCGCGTGTCGCAAGGTCCGTGCGCCCTATCGCCTCCAGCAGGCCGGGCCAGTGGCGGTCACCCTCCAGGCCGAGCAGCCAGAACGCGCG
>RFZO01000185.1 GCA_009920715.1 Actinomycetota bacterium
GTCTGCTCGACGTTGCCGCCGAGTCTTACGTCCCCTCCACAGGCGTTTAGGGAGTCCGTCAAACTTGCGGCCTCCAATATGTTTTTCGCGGCGTTCAAGTCGGCGTTAGCCGTGAAGCCGCAAGACAAGCATTCAAACTCGGCTTGTGTCTTTCGGTTGCCTCTCTCGACGTGTCCGCAGGCGGAACACCGTTGACTCGTGTACGCAGGGTTCACGGCGACGACTTCGCAGCCGTACCGTGCCCCCTTGTATTCCAACATCTTACGGAACTCCCCGAACGAAGCGTCGAGCACCGATCTGTTCAGTCCGCGTTTCCCCTTACCCGCACGAGTCATGTTCCGCACCTTCAAGTCTTCTATGACGACCTTGCCGTGACTCTTGGCAAGGTATGTCGTAGCCTTGTGGAGTGCGTCTTTGCGCGTATTCGCGACCCGAGAATGGGCCTCCTTGAGTCGCATGACGGCCTTTGCGCGGTTCTTGGAACCGCGTGCTTTCCTTGATACCTCCTGTTGAAGGTGCTTCAGTTTCCGTGCCCGTGACTTGAGAACGAGGGGGTTTGGGATGACTTCCCCGTTCGACAGCGTTGCGAGGTTGACCACCCCGAGATCAACCCCGACCGAAGGATTCCCGTTCGGTCGGGTGTCAGGCACGTCGATTCCAACGACCGACACGAACCACTTTCCGGCGTGCTCGGTGACGGACGCTTGAGCGTACCTGCCTTGCGGGATGTAGCCCCGTTCTCCCGGCTGAAGGCGTATTTTCCCGACTACAGGCAGTTGAATACATCGTTCGTCAATCGAGACGGTCCCCGTAAGTCGAAACCCACCGACACCCTTGTTACGGGACTTGAACCTCGGGTACTTGGTCCTGCCCGACAGGAATCCCTTGAACGCCTTGTCGAGGTCGCGCAGGGCTTCTTGAGGGGCGCATTTGGATGCTTCGTACATCCACGGAACACCGCCGTCTTCGACGGGAGCTTTCTTGAGGGCGTTGAGTTCTCGGTGCAACGACATGGCGTTCGGCCACCCGCCCCACTTCTTTGGTTTGCCCAGTTCAACCCACTTCCCGTAGGCTTCCTTGTGCTTGGCAAGACCCCAATTGTACGCCCACCGAGCATTCCCGGCGTGCTGCAACAGCGCACGCATCTGTTGGGGCGTCGGCCTCAACTCTGCTCGGTAGGACAACCTCATCGTGCTTTCGACTCTGCGGGCATTTCGCGGAGCAACAGTTCTCGAATGATGTGCGACATGGACACCCGCCTGCGGTCGGCCTCGGCCTTGAGCCACTCAAGGATGTCAAGGTCGAGGGTGATGCGGAGTTCTTGCTTCCTTGCCATAGCCGGTGCCCCTACGGTACTATAGGCGTAGTATAGGCTAACCACCGAAAGTCTGGATGAGGTTGATTGCCTAACCTTGGGGTGGGTTTAGGTAGATTTCAACGAACAGTTAGGAACCCCAGCCTGTACGACCCCACGGGGACGACCATCATCGCCATCGTGGGCGGCATCCAGTACGCGGTGCAGCGCATCTACATGAAGTCGAAGAACGACCACGAGCTCCTGACCCGGTTCGTCGTATCGCTCGTCGCGCTCGTGGTGGGTGCCTACATCACGGACCTGCTCATCGCCGGGCCGGACACATCGCCCCTATCCGACGACGAGCACACGATCATCCTTGGGTTCATCAAGGACATCTGTCTGATGGTGTTCGCCTTCTACTTCGGGACGAAGGCGAACGGAACCTCCGGGTCGGATGGGTGAGGCCCAGTCCGCCCATCCTCGCACTCATGCTGCTCCCCGTCGTCGTCCTGGCCGGCGACGGGGCGGCCCCGTGCATCATCCCGAACGGTTCGTCGACGTGAAGGTCACGAAGTTCAGGACCGACCCGGTGGAGCCGCCCGCTACGAACGAGGAATGAGGTCGAACACGGAGGCCCACCTGTCCACGCGGGTGGCGTTCCCGTGCTTCGGCTTCCAGTCCCGGTTGTAGGGGGCATCCCACAGGGCGGCGATTCCCGATGGGTGGGCCAAGGCCCACCCATCTATGTTTTCGGGCTTGTCGTCGACGAACACGTCGCCCCAGACGTGGGCCTTGTCGTGCGCGAACACGATGCTGCGTGGGTCGGCGGCGAACACCCGCTCGAGCCACTTGGACCTTTCGTACATCCAGTGCGGGGCGTCCACCATGGGGGCGGTCGCGTAGACGACCTCGGCGCGGAGGCCGAGCCGGTCGACGGCGCTCAGGGCCTCGGGGAGGGGTGGCATCGTCGCGCACCACCCCGGCTGCCGCCACCCGTAGGCGCACCTGGCACGGGCGTCGGGGGACATCACCGACACCATGTCCCACGAGGTGAACATCTCGCGTCCGCCCGGCGGGGCGAGGTCGCCGATCAGGGTCAGCGTGTGCCCGACGAAGTCGGCGAGGACGCCGTCGACGTCCAGGATGATGCGGGGGCGGTTCATTGTTTCACTCCACGCGTCCACCGACCGACGAGGGCGTCGGGGTTCACGTTGTACTGCGGGGTTCGGTCACGCAGGTCCAGGGCCTTCTCGACCTGGGCGCGGAGGTCGAGGAGCGTGCCGTCGTTGACGACCAGGACGTCCTCGCGGACGAGGTCGACGGAGGTTTCGGACGGGTGTTCGTCGGTCGGGGTGCCCAGGGACGGGCGGACCACCTTGACGACGGTCCCACCGGCGGCGCGGATGGCGTCGGCCTCGTTCGGGAACCGCACGTCCGTGACCGCCCACAGGCGGTGAGAGACGGCGCGGGGGACGGTGAGGAACCGTTGAAGGGAATCGTCGCGCTCGAGGAACCCCTCGCCGTCCGACGCGGACCTCACGTTGTCGAGCGTGTGCTTGACCCAGGTGTCGGTGTGTATGCTGCGACCGACCTCGGTGCCGATTCGCTGCATGATGACGCGGGGGGACAGCCCCCACCGAGGGTCGACGGTCTCCTTCTCGGGACCGTCGCCGTAGCACTGTTCCCACGACAGGCCGTAGACGTCCATGGCGACGCGCTTCACGGCATCGGCGAAGGCGGTGAGTCTGTATCCGTGGTGGGCGCGGAGGATGCGCCCGACGGAGTCCTTGCCGTGGCGTTTACGCCCGCAGATGCCGATGAGGTGGGTCGTGGTATCCATGCCAAACCCTACCCGTTCGACACGCGAAGTTTGTCCCCCAGATATATGCACGGTGTGGACTTCCTCGGTACGTTGATGGTGTGGTCATCATCGGGATTGTAGGACTCAGAATCACGCGCAAATATCTGAACCGGTACCTACGGTGGGCGACGACGTACGCCTGCGACCAGATACCCGACGGGTTCCACCCGTCGGGGGAACTCGGGGTGGTGGGGGCGGACGGGTCGCTGTTGGTCGTGGTGCCACTGGTCGACGACCGAGGGGAGTGGATCGCCACCGGCATCGGGCCGAGGTGCCATGCGGACGGGTGGGCGTCCGACGCGGGATCAGTCAACTAATCCACGGTCATCCTCGTGGTTCAGCAGGAGCATCCGAATGACCGACGGGGCACCACCACGGACGGGCACGGTGTTCCCCACGGCGTCCGGGGCCGTGGCGCAGTACAGGGCGACCCGGTTCACCGTGCGTAGGCGTTGGTCCGCCCGCACGTCGGAGGGGTCGTCCATGTCGAGGGGGACGAACTGCTCGTCCCACGCGATCTCCCAGTGCAGGTTCTCCGGTTGTATGCCCCCCATCATGGGGTTCGATGCACGGAACACGGTCAACAGGCGGTATGCGTCCCGAAGTCCCCTGATGTCCAGCCACTGCACTGGGGCCGAAAACTTCACACGCGACCCTTCCTTTGATGCCCTTCGAGGGCGGCCAGTGTACGACGATGGACCTCAACGCGGTACCCATCGCGGCACAGGAGGGTGAACAGCTCGACGGCCGCCCAGGTGTCGAACGCACTGAGTCGGTAGATGTCCCTTATGAGGTTCATGACGTGGGGTTCGACTTCAGGACGCATGGCGGTACACTACCGAGGAGGAAACATGTGCAAGTGCCGCAACCCGAAGCCACACCCTGGAACCCCGGTGCCCACACGCTACCCTGCGACCACACACTCGCCGCCCCAGCCGCCCGC
>RFZO01000186.1 GCA_009920715.1 Actinomycetota bacterium
TCCTCGCCGAGGTCGGCGTCCCGCGCAACCGCGTGTCGAAGGTGTGGTCCACGTTCGGATCGCAGGCCCAGGAGGTCCTGTCTGACAACCCGTGGGCGCTCGTGCTCGTGGACGGCATCACGTTCGTCCAGGCCGACGAGGTGGCCCGCCGCCTCGGCCTACCGATGGACAGCGCCCACCGCGTCGTCGGTGCGGTCCTGAACGCGTGCCGCGACCGACGGGGGATGGGACACCTGTTCCTGCGGACGGGTGATGTGTTCGACGCCGTCCAGCAGTGGTGTCCGAACGTCACCCCGCAAGGCGTGGCCGACGCCATCCGCACGCTGGCCCAGGCGAAGCCGAAGCCCCGCCTCATCGTGGACAAGGTCACCCGCCCAGGCACGGTCGCCATCTACGAGCCTTGGATGCACACGGTCGAGGTGTCTTCCGCCCAACTCATGGTGGAGCGCCTGACGACCGCCAGGGACTCCACCATCGCGACGCGCCTGCGGCTGGCTCTCGCCCGACCGGACCTGCCGGATGATGCTGTGCAGTGCGCGACGGCCGCCATCGACCGCTGGTCGTCGGCGAGTCACATCACCCTGTCCGCCGACCAACGCCGTGGCGTCATCAACGCCGTGACCGAACCCATCAGTGTCATCACGGGTCTTCCCGGCACGGGTAAGACGACCTCCCTGCGGGCGGTCGTGGACATCGTGAAGGAGATGGGACTGCGCGTCCTGCTCATCGCCCCCACGGGCATCGCCGCGAAGCGCATGGCGTCCGTGACGGGCGTCCCCGCCGCGACCATTCACCGGGCGTTCGGCGCGAAGGGGTGGGACGAGGGCCATGACGAGCGCGAGGCGACGTACGTCGGGGTGACGGGGTCTTCGTCCTCCCAGGCCGATGCGTCGGACGGGTCCGGCGAGCAGTGGGCGCGGTCCAAGGACCCGTACCCCGCCGATGTGGTCGTCGTGGACGAGTCTTCCATGGTCGACCAGCACCTCCTGTACCGCGTCCTGACCTGCACGCCGACCACCGCCCGACTGGTGGTCATCGGCGACGCCGCCCAGTTGCCGTCCGTCGGCCCCGGTAACGTGCTCGCCGACCTCATTGCGTCGGGGGTGTTCCCGACCGTGTCCCTCCGCGAGATCTACCGGCAGGCGGACACGTCGGGCATCGTGGTCGCGGCGCACGCCGTCAATGCGGGGGATGTGCCCGATGTGGACGACGATCCCGCCAGCGACTTCAGGTTCGTGACCATCCGCGAGGAGAAGGCCGTCCTGGCCCGCGTCCTCGAGGTGTCCCGGCGGCTCCACGCCGACGGCACGCACTTTCAGGTGATGTCGCCGCGTCACGCGGGCACGGTCGGGGTGACGAACCTGAACGCCCAGATGCGCGAACTGCTCAACCCGAAGACCTCCGGCACCGCCGAGGTCCGCATCGGGTCGGAGGTCCTGCGCGAGGGCGACCGCGTCATGGTCGTCCGCAACAACTACGACCTCGGGGTGTTCAACGGCGACATCGGCACCGTGGCCCGCATCGACACGAAGTCGGGTCACGTCGATGTCGATGTGACGGGGTCGGCACGCATCCACTTCCCGTTGAAGGACGCCCCCGACTACTTACGCCTCGCGTACGCCGTGACCGTCCACAAGATGCAGGGTCAAGAGTCGGACGTCATCGTCCTCCCCTGGGTGCCGGGGTTCAGTCACCAACTCCAGCGGAACCTGCTCTACACCGCCATCACCCGCGCGAAGCGGAAGGCCATCATCATCGGCAGCCCCGAGTCGATGGGGGTCGCGGTGTCGAACACGCGGACGGATGTCCGCAACACCCTGTTCCTCGACCGGCTCGCTGCGGCGGGGGGTGTGCCGGTGGTCGTCGTCGCGTAAGGGTTTTCGGCCAACACACACACCGAGGCCTGAACCATGACCGACGACGAAATCAAGTCCACCCTTCGCCGCATCCAGTCCAACATCCGCGTCACCAAGGTGGTCGCCACCCGCTCCGTGAAGGGCAAGGGAGGGGACACCTATGCGGGGTTCTCCGCAGCGTGGAACACCGTCCAGGACGACGCAGGCGGCGGCATCGACGCGCTACTGTCGGACACCGCCGAGGCCCAGTCGGGCATGACCCTCCGCGAGGCCCGCGTCGCCCACCTCATGGTCGCCATGCAGGCCGACCTTGCGGCGCACGACGCGGCCCTCGCCGGGGGCAACATCAGCAACAACTACCACCGCGAGGCGCACCGGGGGATCAAGGCCAACTACAGCCGCATGATCCGTGAGGTCTTCGCGGGTGCGCCCCAGTCCGACAAGCCTGAATAGGAGCCACCATGTCCACCAGCACCATGCCCGTCGTTGACGAGGCGTACACCCAGCGCATCTTCACCGCGCTTGCGTCGATGGAGGTATCCCTCGACTCCGACCCGTTGTCGCACGGGCCGAAGCGGATGAACTCGAAGATCGCCGTGTGCCGCAACCACCTCGACCGATGCCAGCAGATCTACCTGCAGATGTCGAACGACCACCACGTCCTCAATCGGGCGATGCGACTGTCGAAGGTCGAGTTCGACCTCCGTATGCAGGACATGTTGACCAACGACCCCGAGACCCGTGCGGGTCGGTCGGTGCGCGACCGCGAGGCCATCGCGACCATGAAGCTCCGCGACGAGCGTGAGGCGATGGCGACCATCGAGTCGTCCATCTCCGACCTCGATGCAGTGATGACCGTCGTGAAGGCGAAGCGCGACGACCTCAAGGACATCCTGGGTCGCATCCGCGACCAGTTGAAGCTGTGCCAGGAGGAGATCGGACTCGGGGGTCGGTGGGGCACCGCCCCTGCCCCCGGACAGCGCGTCCCGGCCCTCGCCAAGGCCACGGGCGTCGATCCCTCCCTGCTCGCCATCCTCGACGAGACCCCAGGTGAGGGCGATGCGTCGCTGACCGACCTCGAGCGCATCGTGAACGCGTCCCTCGCGGCCCAGGGTCGCGCCGATGCGGAAACCCTCGCGGCGGCAGCGGATGACGAACAGCTCCCCCCGCCTCCCTCCGAAATCGTGGGCTACGTCCTCGACGTGTACAACATCGTGCTCGAGGCGGATGTCCCCCCCGCCCCGCCGGTCGAGGTCGCGGCGTCGTCCGTCGTCGTCCCGGCACCCGCTCCCGTCGTCGAGGCACCCGTCCCCACGGGTGCCGATGCCGATTTCGATGCGTTCCTGTCCGACCTGGACGACAAGCCCTCCAAGTCCGTGGGCACCGTCAACGCGCCCCCGTCCAGCGTGTCCGAGATCGATCTGGACGACCTCATCGGCTCCCTCTCCTGAGGGGGGGTCGAAGTTCCGCAAGGGCGGGTAGTAGAACGTGCGGCACCAAACATGGTCCTCAGAGACTTTCCCCGCCGCTTCACCAACAACAGGAGATATGTCAATGGCATCCGATGGATTCATCGAATTCGGTTTCGGCGAGAATGACGACCGCGTCGGCGGACAGAAGTTCGAGCGGTTCAAGGGCAAGGAGGGCGAGAACTACCGCGTCTCGTTTGTGTGGTGGCCCACCCTCGCCGACGGCATCCACCCCGACCTCAACGCCAAGACCCCGCGCTTCATCGGCGCGAAGCGCCTCTACATCCCCAGCGTGGGCTACGTCCTCGACAAGGGGCCGGAGTACGGTCAGTTCGGGCAGTCGAAGCTGAACGTGGCGACCATCATCGCCATCTGGCCGACCAACCGCAAGGGTGAACTCGACCGGGGTCGGTTCGCGTCCGGCGATGTGGAAATCAAGCCCTGGATCTTCGCAAAGGACAAGTACGAGCAGCTCAAGCGCCGCCACGACGAGTTCCCGTTCGGGTCCTACGACCTCGCCATCGCCTGCACGGACAGTCAGTACCAGAAGATGGACCTGTCCCCGTGCCGTGAGTCGCTGTTCCGCAAGGTCCTCGAGTCCGACAAGATGAAGGGCATGGCGGACGGCATCGTGTCCCAGGTCAACAGCATCGCTGCGAACCTGCAGGACATCCTCG
>RFZO01000187.1 GCA_009920715.1 Actinomycetota bacterium
CCGGATGTCTTCCTCACCGCGATCAGCCAGGTCGCCAAGGCCCGCGGCATCGCCAGCATCGCCGCGCGCAGCGGCCTCGGCCGCGAGAGCCTCTACAAGGCGCTCGCGCCCGGCGCCAAGCCGCGCTACGACACCGTGCTCAAGGTCTTGCAGTGCCTCGGCGTGAAGGTGGTGCTGAAGGCGGCGTGACGGCGATAGAGCGCCTGTCCGACGCCGGACGCCAAAACTCCGAAATCACGGGGTCGGGCTCATTTTTTGAGCCTGCAAGGCCATACATTCGGTCGAAACAGGTTGTCATCCTCCGACCGAAGCCGCTATCTTCAAGGCCATGAAAATCAACAGCGCTCTGATGCAGCGACCGGAGTCGACGATGCCTGAACGTGCGTGGTCCCCAAAACTCATCGCCGTCTTGGCCGCGCTTTGCGCGACCACGATGACGGCCACTGCCTCGGCTCAGGCGGCGATCGACGCGCGCGCCCCTGCGGCCGCCGCTGCCGCCCCGGCCGTCGGCCTCAAACGGAAGATCGCCATCGCGCGCTTCTCGAACGAGACCCAGTCCGGCGCCACTTTCTTGGTGGACGCCTCCGGGGATCGCATCGGCAAGCAGGCGGCCGACATCCTCAGCGCTCGATTGACCGATACCGGCAAGTTCCTGATGTTCGAACGCCAGGACCTCGACGAGGTCTCGACGGAGAAGATGCTGGCCGGCCTCAAGGAAGACGGCGTCGCCGTCGACTATCTGATCGTCGGGTCCGTCAGCGAATTCGGGCGCTCCACCCAAAGCGAGTCAGGCATCTTCCAGCGGACGAAGACCCAAGAAGCCTATGCCAAGGTCAATGTCCGCCTCATCGAGGTGTCGAGCGGCCGCATCGTCTCGGCGACCGAAGGCGCCGGACGGGCGACATCCGAAGCCAAGACGACGATGGGTGTCGGCGCTCGCGCCGGCTACGACCAAAGCCTGACGGACAAGGCGATCTCTGCCGCCATCTCCGAGGTGACCAGTCGGCTCGTCGAGACCATGACCAACAAGCCCTGGCAGTCGTTCCTGCTGTCGAAGCAGGACGGTCAGTTCCTCATGTCGGGCGGGAAGAGCCAAGGCATCAAGCCGGGGTTGCGGTTGTTCGTGTACCTCAATGGTGAGCGCATCAAGAACCCCCAGACGGGTTCGATGATCACGCTGCCCGGGCGGCGCGTCGCCGAGGTCCAGGTCGTGTCCTCCTTCGGCGAGGATGAATTCAACGAGCTTTCCTATGTGTCCGTCGTCTCCGGAGAGATCTCGAGACCGCTCACCGACTACTACCTCTCCGACCAGTGACAAGGAGCGATCCATGAGGTCATTTTTCGCGGTTTTGGCGCTGGTACTCCTCGCGGGATGCGGCGCCCAACGGCAGCTCGTGACGGCCGCTCCCGAGAAGACGGAAGTGGTGGTGATGGGACCCCAGCTGGTCGGTTCGACGATATCTGTCGGCGAGTCCTTCAAGACCACCGTGCGTCGGGAAGACCTGACACCCTATCGGATGGGCGTGCTCGGGGCGGCCGACAAAGAAGAGGAGCGCCTCCAGCGCGTGGCGGTCACCGTCGACCCCGGCGCGCATCGCATCCGGGTGGAACGCGCCGGCAGCGTGCTGTTCGACGAAACGCTTTACGTGGGACGGGGTCAGGTGCGCGAGGTGCGCGTCAAATGAGGGCGCTCCGCAGCGCCTTGCTTGCGGGGTCGCTGGCGGTGCTCCTTGCCGGCTGCGCCACCGTGACGGAGGCGGGATACTACTGGGGCGATTACTCGTCCAGCCTGTATCGCTACACCAAGGACCCCTCCAAAGACACCCTGGCCGCGCATGTCACCACCCTCGAGAAGATGATCGAGGAGGCAGACCGGCGAGGCCTGCGGGTGCCCCCGGGCATACATGCCGAACTCGGCTATCTCAAGGAAAAGCAGGGTGACCCGGCGGCCCGGGACCAGCACTTCGTCCTCGAGGTAGGTTTGTATCCCGAGTCGCGCGTGTTCGTCGAAAAACTGATCGCCACGCCGCCGAAGAAGGTGGAGCCGTGATGTACGCAAAAGCCGTCTTCGCGCTGCTGGTGTTGTCCCTGGCGACGGGGTGCACCACGATGCAGCTGGGCACCCGCGCCGAGGCGTTCCCGGCGATGTATACGCCGAAGAAGCCGACATCGATGTTGGTGGTCCCTGCGATCAACAATTCGACCGCCGCCGACGCGGCGGACCTGCTGAACGTCACCGTCGCGCAGCCCTTCGTCGACCACGGGTACTACGTCTTCCCGGTCCCGCTCGTCGCGGAGATCTTCCAACGGGAGGGCGTGATCGAGGGTGCGCAGGCGCGCTCGGTCCCCATGAGCCTCTTCCGCAAGAATTTCGGCGCGGATTCCGTCCTCTTCCTGACGATCGACGCCTGGGACAAGAACTACGCGGTGCTCGCGGCCAATATCACCGTGGGCATCCAATACGTGCTCGTGTCGACCGACACGAGCGAGATCCTGTGGTCTTACAAGCAGACCGTCGCCATCGATACCAGCGGTTCCTCCGGCTGCTGGTCGATCTGGTCGCAACCGCGATCAATACCGCGGTTGCGGACTACGTGCCCGTCGCGGCGCAGGTCCATGCGAACGCGGTACAGAGCCTTCCTTTCGGCAAGTACCATCCCAAAAGCGGGGCCGATGGCGCCCTCAGGACCGTCGATCTCTCGGCCAGGGATGCCGCGAGAGATGCCGCGAAAGACGCGCAGCAGTGATCGCCGCCGCCGGCTGGGCCTTGCTCTGACGGAGGGCGGGGATGCGCACGATGTGGCGGGGTTAGCGTAGGACACGACGCTCCGCGCGTCCGCATCCGTTGTGCGCCGTTCACCCTGGCCCGGCGTCAAAAAAGTTGCGCAAGCTCAAAAGTTGAGCCCGCCGACATCTATAAAACGCATCTCGATGGAAAGCGGCGCTGTCGTTACGGGCGGGCGCTCCACGAGATGCGTTTACACATTAATCCTCTGATAGGTGCAGATATGTCACGACTCGCGATCTCGGTCTTCGTTTCGGCGCTTTTGGGCGTCTTGTGTTCTACCCGGTCTCTCGCCGAAGACTCCTCGACCATGTACGTCGGCGTTGCGTATTCGTCGGTAACCCTCAAGGACGTTGACGGAGAGCCGGCGATGGCTACTGCGATCATCGGTTTTCCTGTGATGGAAAACCTGTCCCTTGAAGCGCGCGCAGGAACCGGCGTCAAATCGATCTACGACAGCGCATTCGTGGGTGCGGTCTTCGTCACCGGCGAGCTCAAGGTCGACAGCTACTACGGCGGCTTCATCCGTGCCAACTTGCCTGCGGGAGACAGCCTGAATCTGTACCTGATCGGTGGGTACGGCACGGGCAATGTTTCGGTGCGGACGAATTTCGGGTCGGCGTCTGATTCCGAGAGCAGCGCCGCCTTCGGGGTTGGCGCGGAAGTCAAGCTGGGCGCCTCGAAAGCCCATCATTTCGGCATCGAGTGGGCGCGTTACTTCAAGGATGCGGACGCCCTGTCCGCGATCTACCGGTTCAAGTTCTGAACTCTGTGACGCAGTGACCTGAAAGCGGGGATGCCCATAGATCGATACGTTGTGGTGACGCATCGAAGTGGGCATTCCCCGTCAGCCTTCGCAGAGGAGGCGCCGCTCATTCCTTCCGTTACGTCGACATCCCAAAAATCCCGTCAAGTGTTCGACTGCATCTCCGGTTGGAGCTCGGCACGAAGCTGCGAGAAGTGCTTATCGAGCACCTGCCGGCACTCTTTCACAGCGTGTGCTTCGCCGAGTCCCGCAGACAACAGTGCGACCGCATAAGTGTTCAGCGACAGGGCAGGCGGCGACTAAGCCCTCGTCATCGTCGCTCCAAACGACTTGGAAGCTGTACGTCGGAGTTCTCATATCAGTCCGCCCTTTCTCGTCGCGAGTGGGTACCACTGGCGGTACCGCGCT
>RFZO01000188.1 GCA_009920715.1 Actinomycetota bacterium
GTCGCCGAGATGGTCCGTCGCCTCGGCTGAACGGCGGGCCTATACGGCGCGGGGGGTGCGGTAACGTCCCCCCGCGCACAGGTGTCCCGTGGCCATCGCCCTACCCGGTCAGACCTTCACGTTCCAGGTCCAGTTCCTCGACGGGACGAGCACGCCCATCATCGTGAACAACCCGAACATCGAGGTGTTCGCGTTCAACGCGGCGAGCGCGAAGGTGACCCTGGTCGCGGAGGGTGCCCCGATGTCCCCCATCGTCGGCGACCCCGGCCGATACCTGTACGCGTACTACATCCAGGACCCGTGGACGTACCAGCCCACCATGTACGGGGTGATGCGCGGCACCGACCCCGCGTCGGGCATCGACATCGTGGTCGAGATGGAGGTCAACGTCACGATCCCCGCCTGCGTGACGCGTGGCCTCACCGCCCAGTTCGTGCGGGGCGGGTAGCGTCCCACGACGAGAGGTGATCCGTGCCCATCTACGAGTACAAGTGCCCCGCCTGCGGACATACGTTCGAGGAGCTCCGCAAGCACAATGACCGCGAACGCCCCGCGACGTGCCCGAACGAGACCTGCGCCACCGAGGCCGTGCGGCTGGTGTCCCGCACATCCTTCGAGCTGAAGGGCGGAGGGTGGGCCAAGGACGGGTACTCCGGATGATCCCCCGATAGGGACTGTTCACTATCGGCCAACTGCCGATGAACAACCGTTCCGGAGGAGGCCCACCATGAAGTACGTCCTGCTCGTCATCCTGGCCGCCGCCACCCCCACCGCCTGCACGGGCGGCAAGTCCGACAGCGGCGAGACCGACACCGCCGCCGAATAACGGCGACGGTGTGACGGGGGTCGACCTTTCGGGGTCGACCCCCGTCATGTTTTTGGTCCGACCAGCGGCCCACCGGTGTACCCAGGGCGAAGGAGGCCTGACATGTCCACCGCTACGAACCCCCACGCCCTCGAGGGCTTCGTGGGGATGGTCCTCACCAACATCGCCGGAGCGGTCCACCAGATCCGCTCCGGCGCACACCCTGAGTACGACGACAACTGCCGTCGGGACATCGGGGACAGTCTCGCACGGCTCGCATCCACGCGACTCGAGCAACTGAGCCTCGACCCCGACTACCCCGTCGGCCTCCCCGTCCAGGTCGCCGGACTGCGGGAGGAACACCTACCGGAGGACATGCCCCTGGGCACCCTGCGCCGCGTTCGGCGGTTCGTGCTCATCCCGGCGTAGGCGGGATCAACCCAGCAGCGGCAGCACCGCCGACCGCACCTCGGGGTACCGGTACGCGACCCGGATGAGGTGGGGGCGCACGACCTCGAACAGGGGGTCGGAGTTGAACGATGGGGCACGGTTGGCCACACGGCGGCGCATGAACGACGCGATGCGTCCTCCCGCGCCCATCTCCTCGCGGGTGACGCCGATCTGCTCGAGGTACCAGTCGACCTCGGAGTCGGGCATCACGACGGGTCCGTTCGCCCACAACTTCCAGTCCCGCATCACGACCTCGGAGGCACCCGTCACCGGGACGTCGCGGTTGATGCAGAAGAACAGGGAGCGCCACTCCGGGAACGCCATGGGGTTGTACGTGATCGCCGCGCTGCCGCTATCGGGGACCACGCCGAAGCTGCCGTCGGGAATCTCCGCCGCCACCAGGTTGCCGACCGCACCCGCGTAGGGGGTCTTCGACCCGCCCATCTTGGCCGTCGAGATGCTGCCCGTGATGCCGACGTAGAACTCGACGCGGGACAGGACCAGGGCGCGCAGGTGGCCCAGGGTCTGGAACTCGAAGTCGGACCGACCGCCCGGCTTGCGGGGCTTCTTCACGTTGAAGAACGGCGGCTTGTTGCGGTTGAGGTGGACCCCCACGCGGGCTCCCTCGGGGACGAGCAGGAAGCCCTCCTCGTTCTCTCGGCGCAGGCGCTTCCGCTCCTCCTCGTCCCACACGAGCTTCTCGGCGGCGAGGGTGCGCGTCAGCGCGGTCCGACCCTCGGACTGGGGCAGGGTGTGTGCGACGCGAACGGCATCCGCGAAGGTGGGTCCGTCAAACATGGTTCACTCCACGATGAAGGTGACGACCAGCCGACCCTGGGGGTCGCGGTACGGGTTGTTCTTGCGGCGGGCGGAGGATGCGTAGACGCCCGCACGGCGGGCCTCCGTCAGTGCCCGATCCATGGCCGCACGGGACAGCAACGACTCGGGCGTGCCGGACAGGACCACCTCGGCCCCGACGACCTCGCGTGGGTCGTGGGGGAGCCCCCGCGACAGGTTCCGCATCATCGGGCCGGTGCTGAACCCGGCCCGCTGGACGTCGACGCGGACGAGGTCGAGGTCGGTCGTCGAGGACGCCGTGTGGCCCATGACGTCCTCGACGACTTCGGCGCGGATGGACGGCCACTGGGACGCGACGGCGTTGGCGTACGTGCTGTTCCCGTCCAGTACCTCGAACCGACCGTGACCCGTCGGACGGATGGAGATGGGCTTCCGCCGGGGGGCATCCCCGTTGTACGCCTGCCACATGAACACGCGGGCGTTGTGGATGCCTTTCTCCCGCGCACGGGTCGCGTCGAGGAGGTGGAGGGGCACGTCCTTCCCACCGACGAAGTACTGGTTCGGGGCAAACGGGAGCTTGTCCGGCACGCCGGTGTCGTCGAGGAACTCGGAGACGGCTTCGAGGTGGCGGGATGCGACGCGAGAGGGGGATGGCATGTGTTTCACTTGGCGGGGAGGGTGAGAAGTTTTGCGTAGACGGACTCGTCCTTCGCGGACACGACGTTCTTCGCCTCGTCGGGGGTCACGCCCAGGGCGACGGCGAGGGCGTTCAGCGTCTTCGGCCCGATGACACCGTCGATGGCCCCGATGTCGAACCCGGCACGCTGGAGGAGGGCCTGGACCGTGTGCGCGAACGTCTGGCAATCACCACTGTGCCCGACGAGGATGGCCCCGCACTTGGCGGCCTCCTCGTACCCGAGGCGGTGCAGGACGCCGGCGATCTCGCCGTAGTAGTCGAAGTGCCACGCCTCCGACGCACCCTCGTCCGCCGACTTGATGATGGGGCTCCACCCGAGGGGCTTCGCAATCTCCCAGAGCTTGTCGAGCTGCTTGTCGGCCGGGACGCCGGGGAACTTCAGGAGCCCGATGTGGACGTCGATGGCGCGGCCCGCGTTGTGGAACGAACGGCCGGGGAGGGCGACGAAGGCCGCCTTCATGTTCTTCGCGTCGAAGGCGGACGACGAGGCGGAGGGCTTGCCGGCCCTGACCCAGTTGTCGTACTTCGTGCGGGCCGACTGCTGCACGCCGACGTCGCGGTGGAGCTCCGTGACGCGGAAGTCGCCGCCGGCCGCCTGGACGGCGTTCGACAGGTTGAGGAGGGCGTGCGCGACCTCGGGGACGGCGATGCCCGCCTTGCCGAGCTTCGAGATGGGGGTCAGCGTCGCACGGGGGCTGCCGGTCTTGCCCGCCTTGTCGTAGGACGACGCGATGGAAGGATCGACGGGGACGAGTGGGATGACGGACATGTTGTTCACCGTGGGTGTCGGGTGGGACACCCCGCCACCATTATCGACCCGTCACCGATGAACCGTGGTCCGACTGGGGCGTGGTCGGTGTACCCCGTGCGAACCCCTGAGGCCCCGCATGACCCCCACGGTAGTCGTCAACCACTTCGTCCTCCGCCAGACTGCGGAGTCCCCCTTCTCTCACTTCGCCGGGGAAGGCGGGTGGGACACCCTCGTGTCCCGCACCGTCGCCGCGATGGATGCGGGACACGCCAAGCCCGGGTACCGCGACGGGGTCCTCGAGGTGCCCATCGACCCCACGGACGTCATGTCCGGGGTCGTCCTCCTCGAGGCTGGCGCGGAACTCACGGGTGCCTACAAGGCCCGCCGCGCAGGCGAGACCCCCCGCAAGACGACCCTCGCGAAGGGTGCG
>RFZO01000189.1 GCA_009920715.1 Actinomycetota bacterium
GGTGACGGAGGTTTCCGCGGAGGTGCTTGACGAACTCGGCCGGCTCTTCGGTGACGACAATCCCGGGGTCGCCGACGAACCGACGGGCGGACCGACGGACGTGGTGCAGGTCGTCGAGGACGCGGATGTCGCCGAAGACGTCGTGGTCGTTGACGGTGCTGTTGTTGACGACGTGGTGGTGATCGACGACGCCGGAGCGGCGCACGGCGGCACCCCCGCGGATGGTGGCGGGCCGGTGCCGGTCACCGTCATCGGTGGGGATGACTCGCCGATGGGCACCGTGCTGCCCTTCTCGGCGCCCGTTCCGCGGTCACCCGCCGCACTGGGGGACCCGCTGATCGTCATCGAGGACGAACCGGACGTCGTCGACCCGGCGACGGATGTCGACCCGCGGTTCGAGGAGCGGCGCAGGGTGTGGGCCCGGCGCGACCGTCTGCGCAGGGTGAGATGGGTGAAGATCGCCGGTCTTCTCGTGGCGCTCGTCGTCATGGTCAGCGTGGTGCTCGCCTCGCCGCTCTTCGCCATCAGGTCGTTCACGATCGAGGGGAACGTCTACACCTCGTCTGCCTCCGTGGACGAGGCACGCAGGATCCTGAAGGGGACGTCCATCTTCACCGCCGACACGGCGCGCGCGCGGACGGTCCTGCTGCGCGACCCGTGGGTGTCCGACGTGCGGATCACCACCCACTTCCCCTCGGGCGTCGTCGTGGAGGTGAGCGAGCGGATGCCGGTCGTGTGGTACGTCGGCACGGACAACAAGGCCCGCATCATCGACGCCCGCGGGGTTGTCATCGACGTGCTCGACGGATTCCCCACGAAGTACCTCCAGGTCAAGGGCACCGGGTCGCCGGTCGAGGCGGGCGCGAACGCTGACGATGCGTACCGGGCGGCGGCGCAACTCGTGCTCGCCCTCCCCGACGAGATCAGGCCGAAGGTCGCTGCGCTCGACCTGAGCCCGGCGGGAGAGCTGTCCATGGTGCTGAAGGGCGACACACTCGTGCGTTTCGGGACCCCGGTCGACCTGCAGAACAAGCTGGTCGCGGTGGTGGTGCTCCTGCGCCGCCAGGACCCGAAGACCATCGCCGTGATCGACGTCTCGGCGGGAGACCCCACGGTTCTCGGCCGCTGACCGCTCCCCGGATGGCCTTCAGGGGGCGGAATTACCCCAAGAACCCGTCCTGATGTGGAAACATTGACCAACTCAGTCGCACGACTCCGAGCGGAGGTATGGCCCATGGCCGGAGCACCACAGAATTATCTTGCCGTCATCAAAGTCATCGGTGTCGGTGGTGGCGGTGTCAACGCCATCAACCGCATGATCGATGCCGGCCTGCGTGGTGTCGAATTCGTCGCCGTGAACACCGATGCCCAGGCCCTCCTGATGAGCGATGCCGACGTGAAACTCGACATCGGGCGGGAGCTCACCCGCGGTCTCGGCGCGGGGTCCGATCCCGAGGTCGGGCGTGCGGCCGCGGAGGCCCACCGGGACGAGATCGAGGAACTTGTCCAGGGTGCGGACATGGTCTTCATCACTGCGGGTGAGGGAGGCGGCACGGGCACCGGCGCCGCACCTGTCATCGCCGAGGTCGCCAAGTCGGTGGGGGCGCTCACGATCGGCGTAGTCACCCGTCCGTTCCAGTTCGAGGGCCGGCGCCGGGCCGTCCAGGCGGACAACGGCATCCAGAGGCTGCGCGAGAAGGTCGACACCCTGATCGTCATCCCGAACGACCGCCTGCTCACGGTGACGAACGAGAAGACGTCGCTCGTCAACGCGTTCAAGATCGCCGACGAGATCCTTCTTGCCGGCGTCGCGGGAATCACCAACCTGATCACCACGCCGGGCCTCATCAACACCGACTTCGCCGACGTGAAGATGATCCTCTCGAACGCCGGTTCGGCCCTCATGGGCACGGGCCAGGCATCCGGAGACAACAGGGCGGTCACCGCTGCCCGAGCCGCGATCTCCAGCCCCATGCTGGAGGCCGCCATCGACGGCGCGCGGGGCGTGCTGCTCAACATCACGGGCCCGTCCAGCATGGGTCTCTACGAGGTCAACGCCGCTGCCGAGATCGTCCACGGTGTCGCCCACCAGGACGCGAACATCATCTTCGGAACCGTCATCAACGACGAGCTGGGGGACGAGATCCAGGTCACGGTCATCGCGGCCGGGTTCGACAGATGGGACGGTCCCACGAACAACTCGTTCACCACCACCAGGGCAACCAGGCCGTCCGATTCGCGTCCTGCCCCGGCACCCGTCCTCGAGCGCGACCCGTTCGATGACGACGATGACGACGACTTCGACGTTCCCTCGTTCCTGAAATAGGCACAGCCGGCGAAACAGGCAAACTAGGCGAAGCAAGCAAAGTGCCCGGCGCGACCGGCATCGCGGAGAACGTCGCCGCAGTGCGCGCGCGTCTTGATGCGGCAGGAGGCAGCGGCATCACCCTCGTCGCAGTGACGAAGACCCACGGCTGGGACGCGGTAGAGGCCGCGTTCGCGGCCGGTTGCGACGCGGTGGGCGAGAACTACGTCCAGGAGATGGTCGAGAAGTTCGCCGGTCGCGTGCCCGCGGGACCGGTGCACATGATCGGCGCGATCCAGTCCAACAAGGTCCGCCACGCGGCGCGGCTCGTGTCGCTGTGGCAGACCGTCGACAGGTCCTCGGTCGTCGACGAGATCTCCCGCCGCGCCGCCGACGGCGGGTGCGCGGACCTGCTCATCCAGGTGAACACGACGGCGGAACAGTCCAAGTCCGGCTGCACCCCGCAGGAGATCGACGTCCTGCGCGGCCGGGCCGAGGCGGCAGGGCTGTCGGTCAGGGGGCTCATGACCCTCGGACCCACTGACGGCGACACGGGTGCCACCGAGGCCGCTTTCCGGCGCCTGAGGTCACTGTGCGACTCGCACGGCCTCGCCGTGTGCTCCATGGGGATGTCGGGCGATTTCGAGATGGCGGCCGCCTGCGGCTCCACGATGGTCCGGGTGGGGACGGCGATATTCGGGGCGCGTCCCCCGCGTGCGGACTGAACAGCACCGCCGGGGGAGACACACGGCCCGTCGGTCGTGCCCGCGCGGTGTCCCACACCGTGGCACGGCACTGGATTAGCCTTGCGCCATGTCATTCTTCCGCCGAGCCATGGACTACCTGGGCCTGAGCGGGGAGGACGCGTACGACGATTACGACATGTCGATGGAGTACGAGCGCCCGCGGTCGCCCCGCGGTGTCCCGCCCGTCGAGCAGGAGTACTCCGCCGAGGTGTCGCGCCCCGCTGTGCGCCCCCGCATCGAGGACACCGGCGCCACGCGGCGCCCGGACGACTCAGGTCTCCAGGTGAGGCCCATCGGTGCGCCGCGCTCGGTTCCCACCGTGCGTCCCGTGGGCGGCCCGGTCGAGACCGTCACCGTGCGGCCGCGCAACTTCAACGGTGTGAAGGAGATCGCCGACTCGTTCCGCGAGGGCTATCCCGTCATCATCAATCTCGAGGACTGCGAGCCGGGCATGTCTCGTCGCATCATCGACTTCGCGAGCGGTCTCTGCTACGGGCTCGGCGGCACCGTCGAGAAGGTCGGCACCGGTGTGTTCCTGCTCAAGCAGCACGGCGCCGACGCCGACCGTTACTGAGCAGCATGTACATCGTCTGCCAGATCGCGTACCTCTATTCGGTCGTCATCATCCTGCGCGCGATCTCGTCGTTCTTCCCGGTGTCCCCGTCCAGCCCGTTCGCGCCGGTCGTGAGTTTCCTCTACAGGGTCACGGAACCGGTTTTTGCTCCCGTCAGGCGCGTCATGCCCGCCACCGGGCCGTTCGACTTCACGCCCCTCGTGGTGCTGCTGGTGCTGCAACTCATCGTGCCGCGCCTGCTCGGGTGCTGAGCCAGCGCCAGCCCCTAGCCTTGTCGCGTGCCGTACCCCCAGGTTGACCCGCAGC
>RFZO01000190.1 GCA_009920715.1 Actinomycetota bacterium
GCCACTTCGCGTACGGGAACGTCTCGGGCCGGGCGAACTTCATCAGCAGCTGCTGCGCCTCGAGGCCGATCACGGGCACCTTCAGCACGCCGTCTGGGACGTCGAAGTTGGTGACCGGCCATCTGCGCGCCGCCGCCATCAGACGCAGCCGGAAGTCAGGGTTGACACAGACCGGGTGACTCACGCTGGACAGCAACGGCTCGTCGTAGACACTGTCGCTGTACGCCCAGCACTGTGACATGTCGATCCCGTTCGCGGCCGCCCACGTCCGCACGGCATCGCGCTTGCCGCGCGACCACACGTACGGTCCGTCGAGTTCGCCGTCGTACCTCCCCTCGGCGTCCACGGAGTAGGTGGTGGCGATGACGGCGTCGAACCCCACGGCCATCGCGAACGGCTCGATGAGATCACGCGGCGTGGTGGTGGCGAGCACGACCTTGCGGCCCTCGTCGGAATGCTTCCTCATCACGCTGCGCGCGTACGGCTGGAGCAAGGCGGTCAGCCCGTCCACTGCCGCCTCCGCGGCGGCACGCACCTCGTGGCGGGAGTGGCCCCGCATCGCGGCGACCGCCTGGCGACCGAGCACCATGGAGGGAAGGTTCTCACCGAATGTCTCGAACACCTTGTAGAGAATCGACTCGCCGGGGATGTCGCGGTTCACCACACCGGTCTCGCGAAGGACACGGCTGACCACCTGCGCGGATGCGCCGGACAGCAACGTGCGGTCGAGGTCGAAGAATGCGGCGCCGCTCATTGGCGCGAAGACTATGCCCACATCCGCACCGTTCTCACCGGAGCTGTGCAACTGTCCGGATTCGACCATGCCCCCGGAGGACCCCGGGAACGGGAAAGGCCCCGCGGGGGTGCGGGGCCTCTCAACCTGATCCATTGGAGGGGGGTCCAAGAAGGATCGATGTCGGCAGGGCTATTGGGGGATGCCCTGCCGTATGTGGTTCACATCGTAAACGTGAATGAGTGAACGCTCAAGTTGGAGGACACGATACTTGCTATCGTTTTTTGTGATAACTGCCACATCGGTCCAAACCCGGGGGTCTCCATGGAAATCAAGCAACTGCAGAGCCTGCTGGCCATTGCCGACCACGGCTCGTTCTCGGCGGCCGCCCGGGTGCTGGACACCGTCCAGTCCAACGTGTCGGCCCACATCTCGCGCCTCGAGAAGGAACTGGGCGCAGTGCTGGTGGACCGGCACCGCGGCGTGCTGACCGACGAGGGCGACATGGTCGCCACGAGAGCCAGGCGCATCATGCACGAACTCGAGGACATTGACTCCGACATCCATTCGCTCGGGGACTCGGCCGTCGGCGACTCGCGCATCGGAACGATCGGCACGACGGCCAGGTGGCTGATGCCGCGCCTCCTCCCCACCCTCGGGCGCACGCACCCCGGTGTGCGGATGACCGTGGTGGAGAGCGCCACCAGCTCCCTCGTGCCGCTCCTGAACGCCGGTGACATCGACGCTGCCATCATCCACCTTCCCGTCGAGGGCGACTTCGAGGTGCGCGAGATGTTCGCCGAGAGCCTCTTGCTCGTGTGCAACATCAACCATCCCCTGGCGGACAGGAGCGAGATCTCCATCGTGGAGCTCGCCGAGCACCCGATCCTCCTCGCACCGTCCGGCACGGCCCAGCGCCGCATTCTCGACCGCGCCGCCGCGAGCCACAGGGTCAGCCTCCGCTCGCAGGCCGAGATCGACGGTGTGCGGTTGATGGCATCTCTCGCGTTCGAGGGTTTCGGTGCCGCGATCGTTCCTGCCTCGGCGGTACCGGGCTGGCTGCAGGGGCCCTTCGTGCGCATCACGGTGCCGGAGCTCCCGCGCCGCGTGGTCGGGTGGGTGCAGAGGGCGCGGCCGAGACCGAACAGGGCCACCCTCGCGGTGAGGGACGCGGCCCTCACGATCGTGCAGAGACACGGCGACCGGCAGCCCGGTGTGACGGTGAACGTGGGTGCCGCACCCGGCAAGGGACCGCGACAGGGTGCCTCCGCCTAATCTGTTGCCGTGAGCGACACGGGCACAACTGCGGCGAAGGTCCTGCTCGAGCTCCAGCACAAGGTCCCGGGCGCCGCCAGTGCCGACATCCGCGAGCTGCCGTCCGGTCGCGTCATCGTCTGGCTGGAGATCGACGGCTCGCTCCACAGGGGTGCGCTCTCGGCCGCGGCATCCCAGGTGATCGCCACGGCGGCCGACACTGCCCGCACGAAGGGTCTTCCTCTCGTCGGTCAGTTCGCATCGTCGGGCGCCGACATCCTCGAGGGCATCGCCGCGCTCCACGGCTGGGGCAGCGCGGCCAAGGCACTCGCCGAGTGCTCGGGCGTGGTGCCCACCATCAACATCGTCAGCGGGCCGGCAGTCTCCGGGCCTGCCCTGCTCATCGGCCTCGCCGACTTCGTGGTGATGACCGAGGACTCGTACGCGTTCGTCAGCGGTCCGACGATGGTCGAGGAGTTCACGGGCATCGCAGTGTCCACCGACGAGCTCGGCGGGGCGGGCACCCATGCCCGGCAGAGCGGCGCCGCCACCGTCGTCGTGGCGGACACGGCCGCGGCGGTCGAGTGGGTCGATGCGCTCCTCGCCTTCCTTCCCGACAACGTGGACAACCTCCCCTCGTTCCAGCCCACGGGCGACCCCGATGACAGGCCCACGCCGGAGGCGGGCGACCTCATGCCCGTGTCGTCGACGGGCAGCTACGACGTGCGCGACGTCATTTCCTCGCTGGTGGACGACGGGTACCACTTTGAGGTGCGCCCGCGCTGGGCCACGAACGTGGTCACCTCGTTCGCCACGGTCGGCGGGTATCCCGTGGGGATCGTGGCCAACCAGCCTCTCTCGCTGGCGGGAACCCTCGACATCCCGGCGTCACAGAAGGCGGCCCGCTTCGTGGCGTTCTGCGACGCGTTCAATCTGCCCATCCTGACCCTCGTCGACACGCCGGGCTTCTACCCGGGCAAGGACCTGGAGTGGCGCGGGATGATCCGCCACGGGGCCCAGCTGGTGTTCGCCTACGGCCGCGCGTCGGTGCCGCGCATCTGCATCATCCTGCGCAAGTCGTACGGCGGCGCATACATCGTGATGGACTCGAAGAAGATGGGGAACGACCTGTGCCTTGCCTGGCCGGGCGCCGAGCTCGCCGTGATGGGTGCCGGCCAGGCCGCGGCCATCCTCCAGCGACGCGCGACCGACGAGGAGCGGGCCGCCTTCGAGGCGGACTACACCGCCCGCCTGCTCAACCCCTACGTCGCGGCCGAGCGCGGTTACGTGGACGCGGTCATCGACCCCGCTGACACCAGGCGCGAGGTGTGTGCGGCGCTTCACATGCTGCGCGACAAGCGCGAGCGCCTCGTGTCGCGCAAGCACGACAACACCCCCCTCTGAGCCCCCACGGGCTTCGTCTGCCGTTGCCCCGCCGGCACCCCGGAATGAGCACCAGGGAGCACAATCGCCTAATCTCGGGGCGGGGAGAAAAGCCCCGACACAACACATAGTCAGTAATGAAGGGGACCCCAAATGGCTGACACCATCACCATCACCGATGACCGGACAGGAAAGACGGTCACCGTGCCGATCAATGGCGGGACGTTCTCGTCGGCGGCCCTGCGCGAGCTCGACCCGAGCCTCTTCATGTACGACCCTGCGTACCTGTCCACCGCGGCGTGCGCGTCCGCGATCACCTATCTCGACGGTGACAACGGCATCCTCCGCTACCGCGGCATCCCGATCGAGCAGCTCGCCGAGAAGTCCACGTTCCTCGAGGTCGCCTACCTCCTGCTGAACGGGGAGCTCCCCGACGCCGACCAGATGGCGAAGTGGAGCCACGACGTCACCCACCACACGATGATCCACGAGAACATGCGCAAGCGGTTCGTGGACGGGTTCCACTACGACGCCCACCCGATGGGCATGTTCATCTCCGC
>RFZO01000020.1 GCA_009920715.1 Actinomycetota bacterium
GAAGCGACCCCAACGGTAGCCGTTAACCGGCAGCCGACCACTGGGATTGGCCGCCCGCACGGAGATAGGCGACCGTCACGGTGCCCTCACTCGGCGGGAACCGCAGGGCGCACGGCCCGTTGCCCCGCACGGTCGTCACCGAGCATGCGGGCGCACCGGTCGCCTGCGAGTCCTGCACGAGGCCGACCACCGAGCCGGCCGCCAGCATCCGCCAGCCCTCCCGTGCGTCCGCACCGTCGACACCGTTCATCGAGACGATGACGTTCGTGCCGTTCTCGTCCTGCTCTATCGCGTCGACCGACACCGTCATGTCGCCGAGCGTCGCCTTCTCGCCGAGAGCGAGGATCACCACCTCGGATGTGTCGTTCGCCACCTGGAGGAGCTTGATCCCGCCCGCGATGACGATCGCGATGCCGCACAGCAGGGCGGTGAGGATCAGTTTCCGCGTGCTCACGCCGCCCAAGGCTACGCCCCGGCGGAGGAACAGAACCGCGGTCCGGGAGGTTGTGATTCACATGAACATCCTCGTCACCGGAGCTTCGGGCCTCATCGGCTCGGCACTCGTCCCCCACCTTCAGCAGAACGGTCACGAGGTGTTCAGCGCCGTTCGTCGTGACCCCCGCAATGACCGTGAGCGCCGGTGGGACCCGGCGGCGGGTTCGCTGGCCCCCGGATTCCTCGACGGCATCGAGGCAGTCATCCATCTCGCGGGTGCGGGCATCGGCGACAAGCGGTGGACCGACGCGTACAAGCGCGAGATCCTGGAGAGCCGCACGCGGAGCACGTCGCTTCTCGCCGACGCCATCGCGGCATCGGCGAACCGGCCGCGCGTGTTCCTGTCCGGTTCGGCCATCGGCATCTACGGCGCCCGTGACGGCGAGGTTCTCGACGAGTCGTCCGCTCACGGCGACGGGTTCCTCGCCGACGTGTGCGAGCAGTGGGAGTCCGCCACGCGAGCCGCGGAGAGCGCGGGCGTGCGCACCGTGCACCTGCGCACCGGCATCGTGCTCTCGAAGAAGGGTGGCGCCCTGAAGAAGCAGCTCCCGCTCTTCAACCTGGGCCTCGGCGGCCGCTTCGGGAACGGGAAGCAGTGGCAGAGCTCCAGAGACGGTCACCAACGCGGATTTCACGCGCACTCTCGCGTCGGTGCTGAAGCGTCCCGCCCTGGTCCCCATCCCCTCGTTCGGTCCGGCGCTCCTGCTCGGCAGGGAACTCGCCGATGCGCTCCTCTTCACCGGCCAGCGCGTCACCCCGGGTGTCCTCCAGCGCGACGGATTCGTGTTCCGTCATTCTTCGCTGGAGCAGGCCCTGCGTGGCATCCTCGACAGGTGACCGGCACCGCCCCGCTCCCCGATTCTGCTGACGTCGTCATCGTCGGCGCCGGACTGGCCGGGCTCGTCGCGGCGAAGGTGCTGCAGTCCCACGGGATCGGCTGCACCGTCCTCGAGGCAAGCGACGGGGCCGGCGGGCGCGTCCGCAGCGACAGCGTCGACGGCTTCGTGCTCGACCGCGGGTTCCAGGTGCTCCTCACCGGGTACCCGGAACTTCATCGCCACCTCGACCTGCGTGCACTCGACCTCCGCGCGTTCGAGCCGGGTGCGCTCGTGTGGCGTCAGGGGAAGGGCACCGTCGTCGGTGACCCGTTCCGTCGCCCGCGCACGCTTCTCTCCACCGCCACCGCGCCCGTCGGCTCGGTCGCGGACAAGGCCCGCATCGCCCTCCTTCGCGCCAGGCTGCTGAAGGCGGACCCGCGGGACCTCCTGCGCGGCGACGACATCCCCACAGTGTCCGCGCTGCGCGGTGCCGGTTTCTCCTCGGCGATGATCGAGCGGTTCTTCCGCCCGCTTGTCGGCGGCATCCAGCTGGATCCGTCGCTCACCACCTCGCGACGGATGTTCGACGTCATCTTCCGCACGCTCGCCGACGGCGACTCCGCCGTGCCGGCGCGCGGCATGGGCGAGATACCCGCCCAGCTCGTGTCGCGACTCGCGCCCGGCACCGTGCATCTCGGCACCCCGGTCACCGGGGTGCAGCCCGGTCGCGTCACGGTGGAGGGCGGGCGAACGGTCAATGCGCGCAGCGTCATCGTGGCCACCGAGGGGCCAGTGGCATCGCGGCTGCTCGGCCTTCCCGATGTCGGCTCCCGGTCCGCCGGGTGCGTCTACTTCGCCGCCGACGTGGCACCCGTGGACGGTGCGTACGTGGTCCTCGACGGCCACGGGAGCGGTCCGGTGCTGAACGTGGCGGTCATGTCGCACGTGTCCCCCGCGTACGCACCGCCGGGAAAGCACCTCATCGCCGCCGCGATGCCGGGCACCGTTGACGGTGACCTCGAGGCCGCCGCACGCCGCCAGTTGCGCAGCTGGTGGGGACCCCAGGTCGACAACTGGAGGCACCTGCGCACGTACCGCATCCCGCACGGCCAACCGGACCAGGCCCCGCCCTTCCCCCCGAAGCAGCGCGTGTCCCTCGGCGAGGGATTGTTCGTGTGCGGCGACCACCGCGACACCGGTTCCATCCAGGGTGCGATGTTCTCCGGGCGGCGCTGTGCCGAAGCGGTCATCGAGTCGGCGAGAATGTGACCATGGGACGCACGCGGTGGCTGAACGACCAGGAGATGCGTGCCTGGCGGGGATTCATCGAGGTGGTCGGCCAGCTGAACATCGAGCTCGAGTCCGACCTCAACGCCCACGGTCTCACCTCCGGCGACTACCAGGTGCTCGTGTACCTCAGCGAGGCCCCGGACGACCGCCTCCGCATGTGCGACCTGGCGGACTCGCTGAACCTCTCGCCGTCGGGGCTCACGCGCCGCCTCGACGGACTGGTGCGCAAGGGCATGGTGTCGCGCGAGCGCAGCGAGTCCGACCGGAGGGTGATGATGGCCGTGCTCACGCCGAAGGGCCGCGACAAACTGGTCGCCGCGGCGCCGCACCACGTGGAGAGCGTCCGCCGGCACCTCATCGACCGCCTCGACGAACGCCAGATCCGCCAGCTCGGCCAGATCTTCGACTCGTTGCGACCGCGCGACTGAGAGTCAGCGGACCTCGGCGCCCACCGTGCGGCGCACGTAGCGGCCGCGACCGCGACGGCCGAGGAACTCGCCTCCGTCCACGATGACCTCGCCGCGGGAGATCACCGTGCGCACCGCGCCGCGCAGCTCGAACCCCTCGTACGCGGAGTGGTCGAGGTTCATGTGGTGCGTCTCCGCCGAGATCGTGGTCACGCGCGACGGGTCGTACACCACGATGTCGGCGTCGAAGCCCGGCGCAATGTCACCCTTCGAGGAAAGGCCGAAGAGCCGGGCCGGGGCGGTGGAGCACACCTCCACCCACCGCTCGAGCGTGAGCTCGCCCATGACGACCCCCTGGTGGATGAGATCCACCCTGTGCTCGACACCACCGATGCCGTTCGGCACCACGTTGAACGACTCCCCGTTCATCAGTTTCTGCTCGCGCAGGCAGAACGGGCAGTGGTCGGTGCTCACCACGGCGAGCGTGTCGTCGCGCAGCCCGCTCCACAGGTCGCGTTGGTGGTGCTCGTGCTTCGAGCGAAGCGGTGTGGAGCAGATGTACGCGGCGCCGTCCGGCCACCCCCTGCCGAGGTGGTCCTCGAGCGAGAGATGCAGGTACTGCGGGCACGTCTCGGCGAACATGTTGGTGCCGCGGGTGCGCGCGTCCACCACTTCGCGCATTGCGTCGCTGCTGGAGAGATGCACGATGTACAGCGGCGCGTTGCCCGCCACGCGGGAGAGCACCGCCGCGCGGTGCACCGCCTCGGCCTCCAGTTCGGGCGGCCGTGTGCGCGAGTGGAAGTCGGGTGTGATGTTCCCCGCCGCCACCGCCTGCTCGACCAGCACGTCGATCGCGAGACCGTTCTCCGCGTGCACCATGGCCATCATCCCGCTGCCGGCGCACATCTGCAGGGCCCGCAGGATCTGCCCGTCGTCGCTGTACAGGCGTCCCGGGTACGCCATGAAGAGCTTCACGGACGAGACGCCCTCCCGGTCGAGGAGGGAGCGCGCGTCAACGAGCGCCTGCGGGGTGACACCGCCGAGCACCTGGTGCAGGCCCCAGTCGACCACGCACTGGTCGGCCGCCTCCGCCGCCCTCTTCTCGAACGACTCGAGGACGTTCCCACCGGTGCGCTGCTCGGCGAAGTCCACGATGGTGGTCGTGCCGCCGTGGGCCGCCGCGATGGTCCCCGACTCGAAGGTGTCGGAGGAGACCGTCGAGCCGGTGTCGAGCTGCATGTGCACGTGCGGGTCGACGGCACCGGGGATCACGTAGCACCCGGTCGCGTTGACCACGGTGTCACCGGGCCCGGCCTGCACGGTGCCGCGCGGCACGACGGCCACGATCCGGCCGTCCTCGCAGACCACGTCGGATTCGGACCGTCCGCCCGCCCTCACGAGCAGGCCGTCCGTGATGATCGTGCGCACGTGGAGAGCGTAAACGAGCCGCGGCACCGTCCGGGTGACAGAATCGGCGCGTGACCATCCGGCTGCCACAGGGATTCACCGCGCACGTCACGAACGTGGGCGTGAAGGACGACTCGAAGGACTTCACGGTCGTCCTCGGTCCGCCGGGAACGGTGTCGGCAGGCGTGTTCACGAGGAGCAGGTTCGCCGGACCGTCGGTGCTGCTGTCGCGCGAGAACCTTGACGGGGCCAATCGCGCCGTGGTCGTGGTGTCGAAGAACGCCAACGTGGCCACGGGAGACGAGGGCATGGCGAACGCCCGCGAGGTCGCCGCCGGCGTGGCAGCGCGTGTCGGCATCACGCCCCGCGAGGTGCTGCTCGCGTCCACGGGGGTGATCGGTCGCCAGTACCCGATGGACCGCATCAGGGCGGGCATCGCGGGCGTGCCCCGCGAGCTCCCGGGCACCGACGCCGAGGATGTCGCCCGCGGGATCATGACCACCGACACCGTCCACAAGGTGAGCGAGGCAACCGTGGCGGGCTCGGGCGCGCGCGTCGTCGGCGTGGCGAAGGGCGTGGGGATGATCGAGCCCGACATGGCCACGATGATCGCCGTGGTGCTCACCGACGCCTCCGTCGCCGCGGACGGTCTCGACCGCGCGTTCCGCGCTGCGGTGGACCTCACGTTCAACTGCGTCTCCGTGGACACCGACACGAGCACCAGCGACACCGCCGTCATCCTCGCGAGCGGCGCGGCCGGGCCGGTCGACGAGGACGCGTTCGCGCGGGCGCTGCACGCGGTGCTGCTCGACCTCACCAAGCAGATCGCGCGCGACGGCGAGGGTGCAGAGACGCTCATCGAGGTCACGGTCGACGGCGCACGGGACGCCGGGCAGGCGAAGACGGTCGCGAAGGCAATCGTGAACTCACCGCTCGTCAAGACCGCGGTGCACGGCGCGGACCCGAACTGGGGACGGGTCGCAATGGCTGTCGGCAAGTGCAGCCAGTACGCCGACATCGACCAGGAGAGGGTCGTCATCCGCTTCGGTGACCAGGAGGTCTACCCGTCGCGGGTGGACGAGGAGGGTCTCGGGAGGCTCAGTGAGTACATGCGCGGCGACGATGTCCTCATCCACGTCACCCTGAACACCGGGGACTCCTCGGCGACCGTGTGGGGATGCGACCTCACCGACGGCTACGTGCGCATCAACGCCGACTACACGACCTGAACCGCGCGCGCCCGGCGCGGTGCCCCGACAGTCACCCGCTGAGGTAGTCGTACACGCGGTCGCGGTACGGGGCGATGCTCTTGTACGCGGCGACATCCTCAGGGATCTTGGCCACCAGGTCGGCGAAGTCGTTGACCACCGCCCTGTCGCGGGCGGCGAAATCGGAGAGCCTCTCCGAGTACGTGCGGATGGTGAACAGGATCGCCCCGGTGACGGGCAGGCGACGGAGCGTCTGCCACTCCACCCTGAACCACATCGCCGCGATGTCCATGCCAGGTGTCGCGGGCGGCACCTCCGGCTGGAACAGCGACGGATGGTTCGAGAGACCCCAGTTCACGCGCCACACGGGTCGCCCCACCGAGAGCCGCGCCAGCATCGCGTTCACGGGTGCGTCCAGATCCTCGGGGTAACGCGCCACCGGCCGGTGGATGGCGCCCATCGTGCCGCCGATCTTGTCCGCCAGTCTCCAGCGGTTCGGCGAGCACAGCACCGCGGCCGTCAGCACGGGCGCGCCGTCCGCCCCCGGCTGCAGCACGCACAGGTCGTCGGCAACACGCACTGCGGCGTCGACGAGCGCATCGATCCCCTGCTCCGCGGACGGCGGCTCTCCCACCGACGCGAGGACACCGGCGGCCGCCTCGTCGCACGCCTCCTCGGCACCGGACAGGCACGCCACGACTTCCCGGGGACGGTCGGCCAACAGGGACCGCTTCATCGCGATGGTCGGCGCCCAGTCCCCGTCGCGCGGTGACACCCACTGCGCAGGGTCGAGTGGACGGGCGCCCACGCGCAGCCGTGCCGCCTCCGACGACTGCGGCACGAACGCATCAGGCACGGCCACGGAACGACGGATCCCCGGGCCGGGGCCCCGGGATCCGCGAGACGGTTCCTTGTCGAACGGGGTGAACGGGTCGTCGTGGAAGACGATCACGGCACGTGGTTCAGACGCGTGTCACTTGGGTGGCATGCGGATGCCGCCGTCGACCCTGATTGTCTCGGCGTTCATGTAGCTGTTGGTGATGCACTCCAGCACCATCGACGCCAGCTGCTCCGGCTTGCCCAGCTTCTGCGGGAACAGCACGCCCTTCTGCAGCTGCGCCTTGAAGGCCTCGCTGCCCTCGCCCTGGCCGTAGATCGGGGTGTCGATGAGACCCGGGGCCACCGTGTTCACGCGCACGCCGATCGCGGCGAGGTCGCGTGCCACCGGCAGGGTGAGGCCGACGACGCCGCCCTTCGAGGCCGAGTACGCGTTCTGGCCGATCTGGCCGTCGAACGCGGCGACGGACGCGATGTTCACGATCGCGCCGCGCTCGCCGTCCTCCAGCGGCTCGGTCTGGCTCATCGCGGTGGCGGCGATGCGGATGGCGTCGAACGTGCCGACGAGGTTGATGGCGATGACGCGCTTGAACGCGTCGAGGTTGGCGGCGGACTCGTACGAGCCGTCCTTGCCCACGGTGCGCTGGGCCCAGCCGATGCCGGCCGAGTTGACGAGCGCGCGAAGCGGGCCCATCGACTTGGCCATCTCGACCGCCGAGATGATGTCATCGGTCTTGGTCACGTCGACCGGGCAGAACGCCGCGTTGCCGACCTCCTTGGCGAGAGCCTCACCCTTCTCGCGCTGGTTCTCGAGGTCGGCGATGACGACCTTGGCACCACCCTTCGCGAGGAGACGGACCGATGCCGCACCGATGCCGGATGCGCCACCAGTGACGATTGCACTGATTCCCTTGAGTTCCATGCCCGACACGCTACGCAACAAGACGCCGGGCCCACCAACCCGGCGTGACCGGGCGGCGCGGACGGCTCAGGAGAGCGTGTGGGCCACGGCCATCCGGTCGACCAGGTCGTTCATCGGGTCCCCGCTGTGACCCTTGACCCACCTGAACTCGACGTTCCCGCGGTCGTTCACCATGTCGATGAACGGCTCCCACAGGTCCCGGTTCGCCACCGCCTGGCGCTGCGAGTTGCGCCACCCGCGCGCGACCCAGCCGCGCCACCACCCGTCGGTGAAGCACTTCACCACGTACGTCGAGTCGGCGACGATGACGAGACGGCGAGGGTCGTCCCGGAAATGGCGCACCGCGTTCCACGCCGCCATGATCTCCATGCGCTGGTTCGTGGAGTGCGGCTCGCCGCCGCTGTCGCTCACCGCACCGTCGGGGGCCGTTGCCCACGCCCATCCGCCCGGACCTGGGTTCCCCGAGCAGGCGCCGTCGGTGTACACGACAATCTCCGTCGCGGGGTCGGGGGAATGAACGGGCACCGGACGATTGTTCACCATGGCGAGGGCCGTGTAAACGACCGTCATCCTTGACACCCACCTCCGTGGGAGAATCACCACGTGCTGTTCGACGGTTCCCACCACCAACTACCCGACACCGACCCGGGCGAGACCGAGGAGTGGCTCGAGTCCCTCGACGCCGTCGTCGACACCCACGGCCGCAACCGCGCCCGCTACCTGCTCTCCCGCCTGCTCGCCCGCGCCCAGGAGACCCAGGTCAGCTTCCCCGCCACCGTCTCCACCCCGTACATCAACACGATCCCCCGCGAGAACGAACCGTGGTTCCCCGGCGACGAGCACATCGAGCGCCGCATCCGGGCGTTCATCCGCTGGAACGCGGCGGTCATGGTGTCCCACGCCAACCACACCACCGACGGCATCGGCGGCCACCTCTCCACGTTCGCCAGTTCCGCCAGCCTCTACGAGATCGGCTTCAACCATTTCTTCCGCGGCAAGGACGACGGCGGTTCGGGCGACCACGTGTACATCCAGGGGCACGCCGCACCGGGTGTGTACGCGCGCGCCTTCCTCGAGGGCCGTCTCACCGCGGACGACATGAATCACTTCCGCCGCGAGATCGGGCGCGGCGGCAGGGGTCTCTCCAGCTATCCGCACCCGCGCCTCATGCCCGACTTCTGGGAGTACCCCACGGTCTCCATGGGTCTCGGGCCCCTCACCGCCCTGTACCAGGCGCGGTTCAACCGGTACCTCACGAACCGCGAGATCACCGACACCTCACAGAGCAGGGTGTGGGCGTTCCTAGGCGACGGCGAGACCGACGAGCCCGAGACGCTCGGCGCCATCACGCTCGCGGCGCGCGAACAGCTCGACAACCTCGTGTTCGTCGTCAACTGCAACCTCCAGCGCCTCGACGGACCGGTGCGCGGCAACGGAAAGATCATCCAGGAGCTGGAAGCCGTGTTCCGCGGCGCGGGCTGGAACGTCATAAAGGTCATCTGGGGCTCCAAGTGGGACGACCTCCTCGCCCGCGACGTCGACGGCGTGCTCGTCAACAAGATGAACTCCACGGTCGACGGTGAGTTCCAGCGCTACTCCGTGGAGGACGGCGGGTACGCCCGCGAGCACTTCTTCGGCACGGACGCGCGCCTTCGCCAGATGGTGGCCCACCTCTCGGACGCCGACATCGAGCAGCTCCCCCGCGGCGGCCACGACTACCGCAAGCTGTACGCCGCGTACCGCGCCGCCGTCGAGAACCTCGGTTCCGGCCGGCCCACCGTCATCCTCTGCAAGACCATCAAGGGCTGGACGCTCGGTTCCGGTGTCGAGGGGCGCAACGCAACGCACCAGATCAAGAAGCTCACGAAGGAACAGCTGATGGAGATGCGGGCCCGCCTGCACCTCGAGGACGAGATCCCCGAGTCCATGCTCGACGGCGACGAACCCCCGTACTTCAGGCCGGCCGCCGACTCGGTCGAGTACCAGTACATGATGGAGCGCAGGCGCGCACTCGACGGCCCGCTCCCGCAGCGACTGGTGCGCACCCGCAAACCGCTCGAGCTTCCCGACCCGGCCGTGTTCGCCGAGTTCGACGCCGGCTCCGGCACGCAGGCCGTCAGCACCACCATGGCGTTCACGCGCATGCTCCGCAATCTCGCCCGCGACGACTCGTTCGGCCCGCGCGTGGTGCCCATCATCCCCGACGAGGCGCGCACGTTCGGCATGGACTCTGCCCTTCTACACCTTCTACTCAATGTTCGGTTTCCAGCGCGTCGGCGACCTCGCCTGGCTGGCCGCCGACATGCGCACGCGCGGTTTCCTGCTGGGCGCCACCGCGGGGCGCACCACGCTGATGGGAGAGGGACTGCAGCACCAGGACGGCCACAGCCTCCTTCTCGCCAGCACGATCCCCGCCTGCCAGGCGTACGACCCCGCCTTTGCCTACGAGGTGGCCGCCGTCATCCGCCACGGCATCGACCGCATGTACGGCGCCGACCCGGCCGACATCTTCTACTACGTCACTCTGTACAACGAGAACCTCGTGATGCCCGCGCGGCCCGAGCATGTCACCGACACCGACATCATCGACGGCGTGTACCGCTGGCGCGCGGCCGACGGTGCGGCGCACGCCTCCGTCCTGTTCTCCGGCACGGCCTGCTCGGCCGCCATCGAGGCGTCGTCCATCCTGCGCGAACGGTACGGCATCAACGTCGACCTGTGGTCGGCCACGTCCTACAAGTCGCTCCGCGAGGACGCCATGGAGGTGGAGCGCTGGAACCGTCTCCATCCCGCCCAGCCGCGACGGACGTCCATCATCGACCGCACCCTCGGCTCCGGCAGCGAACCCATCGTGGCCGTCAGCGACTTCATGCGCATCGTGAGCGAGCAGATCGCGCCGTACCTGCCCGGCCGCAGGTTCCTCGCGCTCGGCACCGACGGCATGGGCCGCAGCGACACGCGCGAGGCCCTGCGCCGGTTCTTCGAGACCGACGCCGAGCACGTCGTCGTGGCCGTGCTCACCACCCTCATCGGGTCCCACGGCATCACGGCGGCCACGGTGGAGAAGGCCATCAGCGATCTCGGCATCGACCTCGACGCCGACCACGGGCTCACGCGCGACTGAGGACACCGGAAAGGACACCATGGGCACCCTCTACATCACCGGCAACCCCGCTTCCGACAGGTTGCTGAACTCGAACGGCACGGCACTGCTCATCGGCATGCTCCTCGACCAGCAGGTGCCCATGGAGTGGGCGTTCAACGGTGCGCACACCCTGAAGACGCGGCTCGGCCACCTCGACCCGCGCCGAATCGCGGCGATGGACCCCGACGAGTTCCTCGCCGTGTGCCTGGAGAAGCCCGCCATCCACCGTTTCCCGAAGGCGATGGCCGGCCGCATCCAGGGGATGTGCGCGATCGTCGCCGAGAAGCACGGCAACAAGGGCGAGAACATCTGGAGGGGCGTCGATGACGCCGCGGTGCTCTTCGCCCGGCTGCGCGAGCTGCCCGGTTTCGGCGAGGAGAAGGCGCAGATCTTCGTGGCGCTCCTCGGCAAGCGCTTCGAGGTGCGGCCGAAGGGCTGGAAGGAGGCCGCCGGGGTCTTCAGCGACAGGAACCCGCGCACCGTGGCCGACATCACGGACGAGAAGACCCTGCTGAAGGTGCGCGCGTGGAAGAAGGCCGAGAAGGCCGCCGACCGTGACAAGCAGTCGCGCCCGCTGAAGAAGCCCGCCAAGTAGCGTCTGTCCGCGTGACCACGCTCATCACAGGGGGTGCCGGGTACATCGGCTCCATCACCGCGCGCGCCATCCGCGCCTCGGGACGGGCCGTGGTGGTGCTCGACACCCTCGAGAACGGCCACCGCAAGGCCGTCGGTGACGCACCGTTCGTGCAGGCCGACGTGGCCGACGCCGATGCGGTTCGCCGCACCGTGGAGGAGCACGGGGTCGACGAGGTCGTCCACTTCGCCGCGTACAAGGCCGTCGGCGAGTCCATGGAGAACCCGGGCAAGTACTTCGCCAACAACGTCACGGGTTCACAGAAGCTGTTCGAGGTGCTCCACACGTGCGGAGTGGAGCGTGTCGTCTTCTCCTCCACGGCCGCGGTGTACGGCACGCCCTCGCGGGTGCCCGTGCGCGAGACGGATGCAGCGAACTGCGAGAGCGTGTACGCGGAGACCAAGCTGATGATCGAAAAGACGCTCGGCTGGTACTCGCGCACCACCGGCATGCGCAGTGTCTGCCTGCGCTACTTCAACGCCGCAGGCGCCAGCGACGATGCCACGCTCGGGGAGGACTGGAGGTTCTCCCAGAACCTGGTGCCCCACGTGATGAAGGCCGTGCTGGGCAGGTCGCCCGCACTGAAGGTCTTCGGCAACGACTGGCCCACGCCCGACGGCACCGGGGTGCGCGACTACATCCATGTGGAGGACCTCGCCACGGCCCATGTCGCCGCGCTCGACCACCTCTCGTCGGGTGGTGCATCGGTCACCTGCAACGTCGGCACCGGCCAGGGCACCAGCGTGCTCGAGGTCATCGCCGCCACCGAGCGGATCGCCGGCCGGAAGGTGCCGCACGAGATCGTCGGGCGTCGTGCCGGCGACGTGTCGGAGGTGTTCGCAGATGCGTCCCTCATCCGCGGGCTGTTCGGGTGGGAGCCGAGGCGGCATCTCGACGACATCATCTCGTCGGCGTATGCCTGGCACTCCGCCAACCCCGACGGTCACCCCTCGTAGAGACCCAGCTCCCTCGCGCGCCGCACCACCTCGCGCCTGCCGTTGGCACTCACCAACCTGCTGAGCCGTTGAAGATCAGCCCGGACTGTGGCCTCCGAGTAGCCGAGTTGCTCGGCAATGTCGGCATTCGCGGTTCCGGACTCGACCAGGCGCAGGACAGCAAGCTCCCGGTCACTGACCAGAAGCTTCCCGGTCCGCGCCGGAGCCGGCTTCGCCCCCTCGGAGATCTCTTGCAGGAGCATCCACGGTGCGAGGCTCTGGGCTGCGGAATGAAGCATCTCGTGGAGATGCCAGCGCCTCTCGACGCTCTCGCGCAACACCAGGAACATGGTCCCGATGACCTTGCCGCGGCTCACGACCGGCAAGCAGATCGCCTCGCCCGTCTCGAACCAAGCCGTCCCGGTGAAGTCGCTGGCGAGCAGGGGAAACCGACGTGTCAATTCGGTGAGAGACACCCACAGGAGTTCCATCGTCAAGGTGACCACGCCTCCCGGGGCGGCGAGGTTGACAGGGCTGACCGCGTAGTCCCGTCGTGCCGACGCACTCAACCCGCTCGCGCCGCGGAGTAATGCAAGTGTCCTCTCCCGGTTGATCGAGTAGATCGACACAGAATCAACCGGGAGTCCGGCAAACAGCCCGTGGCGCAGTGCCCCGGCCACACTGTCGCCGTCGGGATTGTCGGCGATGAACCGGAGAAAGGAGTGGATCGACGAATCCATCGCCAGGTTCCGGATCTGAACTAGGGCAATTCCCGCGGGCCCATCGTGGCTCCAGCAACCTGCGACCACCACTTCGCCCTGCACCTGAACATTGCCTGCGCCGACAAATCGATGCCTGAGAAAGCTCCTCTGGCTCCCGACGTCCGCGCATCGCACCACTGCCGAGGCCAACTCGTGGGCATCCTCCGGATGGCTGATGTCGTGCAGGAATGACCCCTCGAGGTCCTCTCGTTCCATTGACAGGATTCCGAGGGTGGCCTTGTTGACAAAGACGATGACCCCCGTGCGCGCCTCGATGAGGAGCGTGGGGATGATGCTTCCGTCCAGGACACCGGTGAGATACCCGTCCACTTTCACGTGTCCGTCATCTCTCCCAACCACGAGACCCCCCCACCCCCGTTGAAAGGCACACACGAGCGTCACACGTCAGTGTGTCATTGATAATTGAGAATGTTCGGGTAGTTTCCGCTAATTCCGCTATTTCGCCGAATTTCTCCCGGTGATTCCATACGTTCATCGCATGGACGAACATGCACCCGAGAACAAGTGCTGCGAGAACCTGAACGATGGTGATCGTGCGATTGTGGCTCTCGTCGCCAGAGGCCTGTCCAACAGGGACATTGCCGCCGAGCTCCACATGTCGTACCAGACCGTGCGCAACAGGTTGACGCGCATCTTTGACCTGACGGGCATGACTAACCGGACGCAGCTCGCCGCGGGCTGGCTCCTCAGGTCATCCCACTAGCGCGCAGCAGGACGCTGGCGGTCGAGCCAGCCGAACAGCACGGCAACCGCGCGCGGGTCGTGGCGGAGACGGTGCCCCGCCCCGGCGATAATGCGGGTCTCGGCGGAACCGTGGGCCTCGGCCAGCACCCGTGAGTCCGCCACGGGGACGCTCTCGTCGTCCTCCCCGTGCATCACCAGCAACGGCCGCGGAGCGAACCTGCGCGCGGCGTCGATCGGCCTGAACCTGCGCAGCTCACGGCTCCATTCGTCGAACGACGAGGGGAACCCAGGCCGGCGGATCGCACCGATCTCGCGGGCATGCTCCAGGAAGCGGCGCGGCTGCGCCGCCCAGTCGTCGAAGTCGGCGCGCGGACCGAGAAGCGCGCACCCCTTCACCCGTGGGTCGTCAGCGGCCACGCACAGCGCGAGCGCACCGCCGGTGTTCGTGCCGATCAACCAGATGCCGTTGGGGTTGGCTTCCTTCTCCATGTGGTCGATCGCGGCGCGCAGGTCGTCCACCCACCCCTGCATCGAGAAATCGCCCTCGCTGGTGCCGCACCCGCGGAACGTGAAGGTGAGGCCCACCCAGCCGAGCTCGCTCGCGATGCGGTCGAGCAACTGGGGGAAGGTGAGAGCGGACTGGCGGGCGTCGAGCGGGCCGATGGGGAACCCGTGGCACAGGATGACACCCGGCATCGACGACGTCTGGCCCGGCGGCACGACCAGGTACGACCCGAGCGTGAGCGACCCCGAGGTGAACGTTCCGTTCGTCGGGGCCGCCATGTCGTCGCCCTACGCGCGCGGCTTGCGGTGGCGCCGGGTCTTCCCGGGCACGGCGAGCGCGTACCCGCGGTTGCGCGCCTCGGCGAGCGTGTCCGGGCCGAAGCACAGACCCACGCCCGCATCCACGATCTCGTCGATCACGGCGGCATCGGTCCATTCGTCGAGGTCATAGACGAGTTGCGTGCGCTTGTCGCCGAGGAATCGGGTGTGTTCGAACCGGGTGGGGCGTTCCATGCACCCAAACGGTAGTCGCACGGTGACGGCGGGGCACGAAACGGGCACTAGGTTGCCGCCATGACCAGCACCACGGAGCGGGAGCAGCCCGCCGAGATCGAGTTCTTCTTCGACATCATGTGCCCGTACGCGTACCAGACGTCGCGCTGGATCCGGGACGTGCAGCGCCAGGTGGGCTTCACCGTCAAGTGGCGCTTCTTCAGCCTCGAGGAGGTCAACCGCGAGGAGGGCAAGCCCCACCCGTGGGAGCGCGAGTTCGCCTACGGCTGGACGCCGATGCGCGTGGCGGCGTGGCTGCGCCGCCGGGACAACGACTGGTGCGGCGCGTTCTACGAGGTCTGCGGCCGGACGCTGCACATCGACGGGCGGCGTCACTACGACAGGGAGATCGCGCTCGAGTTGCTTGCCGAGGCGGGGCTGCCCACGGAGGCGTGGGACGAGGCTCTCGCCGACCCCACCACCCACGACGACGTGCGCCGTGATCACGAGCACGTGGTGAACGACCTCGCCGGGTTCGGCGTTCCGGTCATCACCATCCCCGGCGGCCGCGCAGTGTTCGGGCCGGTGGTGCTGCCCGCCCCCGAGGCGGAGAAGGCCCGCGAGCTGTGGGACATCACGCTCGCGTACTCGCGCTTCCCCGGCCTGTTCGAGCTGAAGACGCCGAAGACCGACTCCGACATGGCCATGATCGGCAGCATCTTCTCCCCCTATCTCAACGCGCGCCAGTGGCGCACGATCCAGAACCCGGCCCGTTAGGAGACGACATGATCCCGGTGGACACAATCGAAAAGCTCGGGCAGATCTTCGATTCGCTCGGGTCGTTCCTGCCTTCGCTGACCGAGGAGCAGTGGAAGACACCCACGCAACTTCCGGGGTGGAACGTGCAGGACAACCTGTCCCACATCATCGGCACCGAGCGCGCGCTGTTCGGCATGCCCGAGACCAGTCACCGTGCGAGCGACCTGTCGAACGTGAAGAACCCCATCGGCGAGATGAACGAGCACCACGTCGACTACCGCCGCACCTGGCCGGGCGCGAAGGTGCTGGAGGAGTTCCGTGACCTCGCTGAACGCCGCATGGAGCAGTTGCGCACGGCTGACGAGGCCTACTTCGCCACGGAATCGATGACACCCACCGGGCCCGGCACCGTCGCCGACTTCCTCCACATCCGCGTGCTCGACACCTGGACCCACGAACAGGACATGCGCCGTGCCCTCGGGATGCCGGGACACCGCGGCGGGCCGGCCGCCGAGCACACCATCGACCGTCTCATCCGCACGGTCCCCATCGTGGTGGGCAAGCGTGCCGCCACGCCCGAGGGCCGCACGGTGGTGGTGCGCATCACCGGTGCGGTCGAACGCACGGTGGTCACCACGGTGCGCGAGGGCCGCGCCGCCATGGGCGGCGACGTCCCGGCGGATGCATTGTGCGACATCTCGATGGACTCCGACGTCTTCCTCCAGCTGGCCACCGGCCGCGGCGAGCCGGCGGCGCTCGCGGCGCAGTGCACGGTGTCCGGTGACGCGGAGCACGCGCGCAAGGTGCTGCTGCAGTTCAACATGATGATCTGACGCCACGGGTGCCGGCTCCCCGACGGCGGGTGGGTCAGACCGACTCGGCGTGCGGTCCGACCGCGCCGATCGCGGCGAAGTACGCGAGGTGCGCCTCAACCACATGCACGATGTCCACGTCGTCGATCACCTCGATGCCGCGCGCCGCGGCACGGGCGAGGAGATGCGCCGTCAGGGTGTCCTCGTCCACCACCACCGGCTCGGAGATGTTCTGCACCTGGTCCACCGGCTTCTCCGGCTGGAGCCCCTTCGACGCCATCCAGTTCAGGTGCTCCCGCAGAAGGTTCTCGACCTCATCCTGCTCGATCTGGTACACCACCCTGGGCGCAACCGCATCGAGCCTGCGCGCCTCGCGGCCGACGGTGCCGGCGGCTATCGCAAAGACCGCGAGTGCGGCGATGACGGCGAACAGAACGGTGATGCCGGACATGGGCGAAGCCTAGGCGCGGCTGTCAGAAGCTCTCCATCACGAGCCATGCGTCACCGGGCGCCACCGTCATCTGGCGGGCGAAGAAGCCGGCGCCGCCGCCCGCCCACGAGTACAGCATGTACTGCGGAAGCCCGGGCCTGTAGATCAGGTCGCGGCCGCGGAAGTCGAACTCGTACGCAACGCTCGGGCAGGCATGCGCGACAGTGCCCGCGAACGCGGTGGAGAGCGTCATGTGGGCGTGCCCGCTTATGACGGACAGAACGTTGGAGTGCCGCGACACCACCGAAGCCAGGCCCTCCACGGAGCCGTCGTCCAGCCGCACACCGGCCAGGCCCTTGCCCCCGATCGAGAAGCACGGGTGGTGCATCGCGACCACGGTGGGTGCCCCGCGGTCGAGTTCCGAGTCCAGCCACGCGAGCTGGTCGTCGTCGAGGGCACCGTCTCCCCTGCCGGCGCGTGACGAATCCATCACCACCAGGCGTCCGCCGCTGAGGTCACGTGCGTAGTCCAGGCGCCCGTTGCGGCCCTGCACGCCGAACAAGGACTGGATCTTCCGCGACTCGTCGTGGTTTCCCGCGCACAGGAGCACGTCCACCCCGCACGATTCGATCACCGCGCGCACGCCCTCGTACTCCGCGTCGGTGCCGGCACGGGCGGCAAGATCGCCGGTGATGATCACCGCCTCGGCGCGCGCGGCGGCGTGGTGGATGGCCGCCGAGAGGTTCCCCACCGGGTCCGATGCCTCGAACAACTCGTCGTGCGGGCCGGTGATGTGCGGGTCGGAGATCTGGGCGAGAACGGTGCGCGGCATTGCCGAAGAGTAGGGCAGCCGCGCGGGGGCGGGACGAACGCCGCGCAGTCTCCGGGACAACGAAAGAGCCCGGGCCGTGGGCCCGGGCTCCTCGAGTGTGTTCCGCTGGCGCGGACCGGCGGTCAGATGCCGATGCGCTGTGCGAGCAGCTCGCGGTGGTACGTGGGGTCACCGAAGATCAGCTCGCTCGACTTCGCACGCTTGAAGTAGAGGTGCGCCGGGTGCTCCCAGGTGAAGCCGATGCCGCCGTGGATCTGGATGTTCTCCGCTGCCGCGTGGAAGTACGCCTCGGAGCAGTAGGCCTTCGCGAGGGATGCGACCGAGGCGAGCTCGTCGTTCATCTCCGCGGCGCACCACATGCCGTAGTACGCGGCCGACTTGGCCGACTCGACCTCGAGCAGCATGTCGGCGCACTTGTGCTTGATGGCCTGGAACGAACCGATCGGGCGACCGAACTGGATGCGGTCCTTTGCGTACTGCACGGCCATCTCGAGAACCTTCTGGGCGCCGCCCACCTGCTCCGCGGCGAGCGCGACAGCGGCGAGGTCGAACACCTGCGACAGCACGTCCCAGCCCTTGCCCTCGGTGCCGATGAGCTTGGCGGGGGTGTTGCTGAACTCGAGCTTTGCCTGCTTGCGGGTCTGGTCCATCGTGCTCAGTGCGGTGCGGGTGAGACCCGACGCGTTGCCGTCCACGGCGAACAGGCTGACGCCCTTGCCGGTGCGGGCGGCGACGATGATCAGGTTGGCGGTGTGACCGTCGAGCACGAAGCTCTTGGTGCCCGAGATCGTGAAGTCGGAGCCGGAGCCCTTCGCCTCGATCGTGATGCCTGCCTCGTCCCAGCGGCCGGACGGCTCGGTGGTGGCGAGGGTTGCGATGGTCTCGCCGGCGGCGATGCCGGGGAGGTGAGCCTTCTTCGCGGCGTCATCGCCGGAGAGAAGGAGAGTGTTGGCCGCAAGGACGACGCTCGAGAAGTACGGGGCGCACAGCAGCGCACGGCCCATCTCCTCGAGGACGACGCCGAGCTCGATGAACGAGTAGCCCTGGCCGCCGAACTCCTCGGGGATCGCGATGCCCTGCAGCGCCATCTCCGAACCCATCTGGTTCCAGACCGCGGCGTCGTAGCCGTTCGCGGTCTCCATCTGCTCACGAACTGCCTCTTCGGCCGACTTGTTCTCGAGGAACGAGCGCACCATCTTGCGGAGTTCTTCCTGCTCTTCACTAAATGCAAAATTCATGGGACGAAGTGTGGCAACGGGCCGGGGCCGCGCTCAACTCGGTTTGAGTACACTTGTGTACACAACCCGATAGCCTGCCCGTCATGGCAATGGTCGGGATTCGCGAGCTGCGGGCGTCACTCGCCACCTACCTGCGCCGGGCGGCCTCCGGGGAGCGGATCATCGTCACCACGGCCGGTGCACCGGCGGCCCAGCTCGGCCCGCTCACGGGCGATGACTCCGGGCAGTCGCTGGCCGACCTCGTCGCCCTCGGCCGCGTTGAGCCGCCGCGCCGGCGCGGTGACTTCGTGCCGGCTGAACCGCTCACCCTGTACGCCGGCACCCGCATCGACCGCGCGCTGGCAGAGGTGCGGCGATGACGGTCGTGCTCGATGCGTCGGCGCTCCTCGCGCTGCACGTGGACTCCCCCGCGCGCCGCACGGTGCTCGAGGCGATGGAGTCGGACACGTCGTGGTGTGCCTGCGCGGTGGCACTCCCCGAGGCGATCGCCGCGGCGTCCCGTCTCACGGACGAACCCGTGCTGGTTCGCGTGCTCGAGGACATGGTGCGCCACACGTGGGACTTCCTCCACGTCGTGCCGACCGACCGTTCCCTGCTGGACGAGGCAACCGGCCTCGCCACCGCACAGCCGATCGGCGTGTCATCGGCCATGCACCTGGCCGCGGCATCCCGTCTGCCCCGGCCGGTTCGGTTCGTCACGTTCGACCCGGCCCAGATCCCCGTCGCACTGTCGCTTGGGTTCGATGTCGTGTCAGGATGAGGACATGTCGTCGCCCGGCACTCTGCACTACTTCGACAACGACCTCCAGGTGCACCGCCTTGTCGTGGGGCCGTACGACAACAACGTGTTCGTGGTGCGCTGCATCCACACCGGTGAGGCGGTTCTGATCGACGCGGCGAACGAGCACGAGAAACTTCTCGAGCTGTGCCGTGCCCTCGGCGTCACGCGGGTGCTCGAAACCCACGGTCACCACGACCACATCCAGGCCGTCCCCGCAATGCGCGAGGCGGGCTACGAGGTGGCGGTCACTGCTGACGACGCGCAGATGCTGAAGGACGTGGGCTACGACGTGTTCATCGAGGACGGCCAGGTCATCGAGGTCGGACGCCTGCGCCTCGAGGCCATCCACAACCCGGGACACACGCCCGGTTCGGTCAGTTTCAAGGTGCACGGTGCGCCGCTGCTCTTCTCGGGCGACACGCTGTTCCCGGGCGGGCCCGGGGCCACTCACTTCCCCGGCGGCGACTTCGCCACCATCATCTCGTCCATCGACACGCGCCTGTTCACGTTCCCTGCCGACACGGTCGTGCTGCCGGGTCACGGGGCCGACACCACCATCGCCACCGAGCGCCCGCACCTGCAGGAGTGGATCGACCGTGGCTGGTGAGAGAGCAGCCACCACGGGCGGCATGGCGCCCGCGGTGCTCCCCTCGCCACGCTCCACCGCGCACGTGCGCGACGACGGCCGGCTCTCCCCCGCCGACCGCGAGCGGCTGCGCAGGATCCCGTCGTGGCGCAACGCCCTGTCGGTCGTGTCCACCTACGTCCAGACGGTGGGCATCATCGTGGCGGCGGTTCTCGTCGACCATCCCGCGGCCTGGGTCGTCGCGTTCCTGCTGATGGGGCGCGCGCACGCCCAGTTCGCCTCGCTCATGCACGAGGCCGCGCACCGTCTGCTGTTCGCGCACAAGAAGGCGAACGACTGGGTCGGAATGTGGCTGCTGGGTTACCCGCAGCTCACCAGCACGCAGGCGTACAGGCGCGTCCACATGGCGCACCATCGTCGCGAGTTCGGTGCCGACGAGCCGGACCTCCCGCTGTACGCCAACTATCCCGTCAGCAGGGCGAGCCTGCGGCGCAAGCTCGTGCGTGACGCCACCGGCCGCACCGGCCTGAAGCTGCTCCGCGGACAGATGCGCAACCTGCGCTCGCCCGACCCGCGAATCCGCAACACGCTCGTCAGGATGCTGTGCGTCCAGGCGGTGCTGGCCACGGTGTCGGTCGCGCTGGGGCACCCGTTCGTGTATCCCCTGCTGTGGGTGCTGCCGTACCTCACCGTGTGGCGCGTCATCAACCGGCTCCGCTCGATTGCCGAGCACGGCGGCATGCGAGAGGACGACGACCGCCGGTTCACCACCCACTCGGTCGCCCAGCACCCGCTCGCGATGTTCTTCATGGTCCCGTACAAGATCGGCTACCACATGGCGCACCACGTGGACGCCGGCGTGCCCTTCCGGAACCTGCCCGAGTACCACCGGCTGCTGCACGAGGCGAACTACCTGGACGAGCGGATGGAGTACCCCTCGTACCGTGCCCTCTGGCACGCCCTCGCACCCTCCTGAAATTGCACTACGGCGATAGTGGTAATCCCGGGCGCTCCCTAGACTTCGGGCTGTGAGCGAACTTTTCCGCGCGACCGACCTCCACGCCCGCCCCGTCACCGACGACGACGCCACCCCCGAGGACATCCTGCGCGGGCTGTCGCTCACGGTGAACACCGGCGAGGTCCACGCCATCATGGGCCCGAACGGTTGCGGCAAGTCCACTCTCGCCAGCACCCTGCTCGCCTCCCCCGAGTACGAGGTCACGTCCGGCGACATCTTCTACAAGGGCGAGAACATCACCGACTGGACCACCGACGTGCGGGCGAAGGCCGGCATGTTCCTCGCGTTCCAGTACCCGCAGGAGATTGCCGGCGTGTCGGTCATCCAGTTCCTCCGCCAGGCGCTCTCGGCACGCAAGGGCATCGACCTGTCGGTGCTCGAGCTGCGTCTCTCCGCGATGGACTGGATGAAGCGCCTCGGCATGGATTCGTCCTTCGTCGACCGCTACCTCAACGAGGGATTCTCGGGCGGCGAGAAGAAGCGCAACGAGATCATGCAGATGGCGCTGCTCGAGCCCGACTTCGCCGTGCTCGACGAGACCGACAGCGGTCTCGACATCGACGCGCTGCGGATCGTGGCGAAGGGCATCCGCGAGGTGCGCGTGGACCGACCGGAACTCGGCATCCTCCTCATCACCCATTACCAGCGCCTGCTCGACGAGCTCCAGCCCGACTTCGTGCACATCATGGTGGACGGCCGCATCGTGAAGTCCGGCGGCATGGAGGTCGCCGCGGAACTCGAGCAGAACGGCTACGAGGCCTACAGGTCCTGACATGACCCTCGACGTCGAGAAGATCCGGGCGGACTTCCCCATCCTCGCCGAGAGGATCAACGGCAGGCCGCTCGTCTATCTCGACTCCGCCAACACGTCGCAGAAGCCCCGCGCGGTGATCGACGCCATGTCGTCGTTCATGGAACACGGCTACGGCCCCACCAACCGCAGCGCGTACCACCTGGCCGCCGAGGCCACCGAGCGTTTCGAGTCCACGCGTGCCAAGGTCGCCCGCTTCGTGAACGCCCGGTCCGTCAACGAGATCGTGTTCACGAAGAACGC
>RFZO01000191.1 GCA_009920715.1 Actinomycetota bacterium
GCAAGTCGGCCGACGGCACGGTCAGACCCGGGTGCCCCGACACCGCCGCCGTTCTCGAGAGGATGCACCGCAGCAACGCCGAGACCCCCGACGACGGGGGAGTCCTCACGTTCCTCGGGTGGGACCCGAACATGGCGAACAGCAGCGGGCTCACCCGCGAGATGCTCGACAGCGTGTCCGCGGAGCGTCCTGTCTTCGTGCTGCAGTCGAACGGTCACGTCGGCCACTGCAACTCGGCCCTCATGCGCCGGGCCGGCATCACCCGCGACAGCACGGAGCACGGCGTGATCCGCCACGGGGACGGCGAGCCCACCGGCGAGCTGCGGGAGCTCGCACTCAGCCTGGTGCTCGGCGAGCACGTGGATCTCGCCCCGAAGGTGGACTCGAGCGTGCGCAACGCGGGCATCCTCGCCCGCATGGTCGGGTGCACAACGGTCACCGACCTCGCGTTCTCGGCCACAACCGGTGCGGTCACGCGTTACGCGACAGCAGTGAACCAGCCGGGCCATCCCGTGCGCGTGGTGTACGCGCCGATGGTGCAGGTGCTGAACCCGCGCCTGAAGGAAGGGACGCTGGAGCACATCCGCGGTCTCGCGGCGCACGACACGGACATGTTCAGGATGGGTCCGGTGAAGTTCGTCATCGACGGCTCCATCCAGGGACGGTCGGCGCGGCTCAACTGGCCGGGCTACTGCTGCGGGGACCCGAACGGCATGTGGCTGGCGGAGCCCGACGAGATGTTCGAGATGATGCGTCCGTACCACCGCGAGGGCTTCCAGTTGGCTCTGCACACGAACGGTGACGAGGCGGTGGACCGCGGGCTCGACGTGTACGAACGGTTGCTGCTGGACCATCCGCGCTTCGACCACCGTCACAGGCTGGAGCACGCGCAGATGGCGACCGAGAGCGCGTTCCGCCGCATGAAGTCCCTGGGTGTGTGCGTGAACCTCTTCGCGAACCACGTGTTCTACTGGGGTGACACGCACCGCACGGCCACCGCCGGTCCGGCGAAGGCACGCCGGCTTGACGCGTGCGGCACCGCGGAGCAACTCGGGGTCCCGTACTCCATCCACTGCGATGCCCCGGTGACGCCGCTCGACCCGTTGTTCACGATGTGGTGCGCCGTCAACAGGTACACCTCCAGCGGTCATCTCCTCGGTGAGAGCGAGCGCATCACAGCAGAGCAGGCACTGCGCGCGGTGACGATTGGTGCGGCTTATCTGCTGCGCACCGACGGAACGTCTGGTTCCATCGAGGTCGGCAAGAACGCTGACTTCGCGGTGCTCGACGACGACCCGACGACATGCGACCCGATGGCCATCAAGGACATCCGGGTGGCGGCGACGGTTCTCGGCGGCAGCGTCACGCAGTAAGTTGCTCGGAAGTCACCCGCGACATGTCACCCTCAGAGTGACGTGATCACGAGTGCGTAGAGCCCGGCAAAGCCACTGAAGATCATTGCCCCCGCGGCCCACACCGCCGTGACGAGGCGGTCAACCCGGTGTTCGAGCCGGGCGATGTCGATTTCGAGTCGTGCGATGTCGGCCTGTCGTGCGATGTCGCCCCAGCCGACGGGAGGAAGATGCGCCACGATGATGTCCCCCACCCTTTCTCCGTGACATCGCCGCAGTTCCGCGAGCATGTCAATCCGGTCGGCCTCGGTGATGTGCATGGTATTCCTCCGGTTGGGAGCGGTCATCAGGAATGTGTGCGGGTGACCCCGGCCGCCCGGATGCACACCGTGCTGCGAACTTCGTTCCTATCTCTCCAGGGTCGTTGTGGGTCAACGGTTTGCGGTCAATGGTTGACATCGCGCCGGAATTTCCTGAACCTCCCACAGGGGACGGGAAATATCTCGCCCCCTGCGGGGGTTCTCCCGTGTGCAGAGCGTGACCCGCGACACCCGTGCCGGCCAAAGGTCGGCGCAGGCAAGGCGGATCGGGTCTGCGCGGGGGGATCCAGGCAGAAATGAGAGGGGAAATCACTCACATGGAAACAACAACCACGGTCCTGCAGAACGCAGACCTCAACCTGCTCGTGTACAACGCGCTGTCCTTCGGGACCGCCGTCATGCTGGGCGCATTCGTCTACTTCCTGACCCAACTCGGGGCAGTGTCGAAGGCATACCGGTCGGCCGTCGCGTCGGCCGCCGTCGTGGTCGGCATCGCCGGCTACCACTACTACCGCATCTGGAGCGGCTGGGCCGAGGGCTCCGTCAACGAGGGGTACCGCTACGCGGACTGGCTCATCACCGTGCCGATCCTCGTCGTCGAACTGCTCATCGTTCTCGGTGTCACCGCCGACCGGCGCCGCAAGCTCATGACCACGCTGGTCCCGGCCACGGTGCTGATGATCGGTCTCGGTTACCCGGGCGAGGTCTCCTCGGATGACGGCACGAAGTGGCTGTACTGGGTGCTCGCGATGATCCCGTTCTTCTACATCCTGTGGGTGCTGCTCGGTGAGCTGAAGGCCGCCAAGAGCCGCGAGACGGGTGTCGTCGCCGAGCTCATCAACAAGGCCACGATCATCCTGCTCGGCACCTGGATGGTGTACCCGATCACGTACCTCTTCCCGGTGTTCTTCGAGTACCCGCACGACGGGGCCGAGACGGTCCGCCAGGTCGGATACACGATCGCCGACATCACCGCCAAGGCGCTCTACGGTCTCGCGATCGTGTCCATCGCCAAGGCGCGCTCCGGCAACCACGACTGAACCAACCGAGCCGCGCGGGCGGGGGCTGCGACATGCCCCCGCCCGCCTACGGCCGGCCGCGCCGTGTGAGGCGCCGCCACACTCCCTGTGCGACCCGGGAGGAAAGAAACGGTCGTACCACCCTGTAGGCAACCCCGGGGACGACGACAACCTTCCCGCGGTCGAGCGCGGGTTGCGTGGCCCGCACGATGTCGTCCGGATCCAGCCACATCCAGCCGGGAACCCGCGCCAGCAGATGCTCCAGGCCAGCCCGACGGTGAAGGTCCGTGCGCACGTATCCCGGGCACATCGCCACCACCCTCACGCCCTTGTGGCGGACCTCGAGCGAGAGGCTCCGCGCGTACGCGGCGACGTGCGTCTTTGCTGCCGCGTAGGGAGCGGCCTTCCGCATCGGAGTGAACGCGGCGATGCTGGACACGATGACAACATCCCCCGCACCGCGGGCAACCATTCCCGGAACCAGCGCCTCGCACAGCCGCACGACGCCGGCGGACATGAGATAGGCGAGACGGTCGAGCTCATCTCGGTCCGTGGTGCCCACCGCCGCGGCGGCCGTGACGCCGGCGTTCGCGACGAGGACGTCGACGGCGCCGCACTGCCGCACGAGGCTCTCGACCCCCGCAGCATCCGAGAGGTCAGCCACGATGTGACTCACCTTGTGCCCCTCGGCCGCCAGCTCGCCGGTGATCCGCGCGAGAGCATCCTGCGAACGGCCGGTCAGCACCACCTCGTTCCCGGAGGCCGCATGCCAGCGCGCGAATGCCTCGCCGATGCCGGACGATGCCCCCGTGACGAGCACTCTCACCGGGTCACGCTCCCGTTGCACGTTTGCGATGACATGGTGAGACAGTAACCGTCCCCGCCGACCGGGCCGATGCGGAGGCGAAGTTCGAGGTGGGAATGAACGTGGGGGTGCCGCAGGCGTCTCAGGCGTTCCTGACGCAGTTCACGTCTGAATACACTCCCTGAATGAGCATCGACACGCCCTGGCACCTGCGCGGCAACTGGGAGCCCGTGCACGACGAGATCACCTCCACCGACCTGCGCGTGGAGGGACGCATCCCCCCGGAACTGAACGGTCTCTACGTGCGCACGGGCCCGAACCCCGTGAGCGGCACCTCGCCGCACTGGTTCTACGGGGACGGCATGGTGCACGGA
>RFZO01000192.1 GCA_009920715.1 Actinomycetota bacterium
GTAGTTGACCGACACGAACATCGCGCCCGAACGCACGCACAGGTCGCGCACCATCGGCTCGTCGCTGACGTGGCTGCCGATCACCCATCCGCCGCCGTGGAAGTAGACGACGACGGGGTGCGGACCCTTCGTGGCGGGTCGGTACAGCCTGTACTCGAGAGGGCTGCCGTCGGCGCCGGGGAGCGTGCCGTCGACCATCTCGCCGACCTCCGGTCCCGGCGGGCGCATCGCACCGCTCGCGTTGCTGAACTCGCGCGCACCTTCGGGTGTCATCGACTCCATCGGGGGCAGGCCCATCTGGCTCATCATGTCGAGCACTATGAACACGTCGGGCTGCACCGACCGGATCACTCCGTCGTTGCAGACCTTCCCACCGGGACCCGACATGGAGAACCCGAGATAGCCGCGCTCCACCACCTCGTTGCACGCACGCCGGTACCCGTCGACGCCGCCGAGGTAGGGGAGCATCACGCGGGGCTTCCCGGGCACGTTCGCGCCCATGTACCAGGAGTTGGTGTCCTTCATCAGCGAGATGTCGGCGAACTCGGCGCCGTGGCGCACCCAACCGGCCTCGGCCGTCTCGGTGGGCTCGATCATGTCCAGGCCGTTGTCGCGCATGTGGACGAGGGTGTCGGTCACCCAGTCCACGTGCTGCTCGATGGAGACCATCATGTTGGAGAGCACGCTGGGGCTGCCGGGCCCGGTGATCATGAAGAAGTTCGGGAACTCGGTGGACATGAGGCCCAGGTACTGGAGCGGACCGTGCTCCCACTTTTTCTTGAGGGTGGTGCCGTTGCGGCCGGTGATGTCCACGCTGACGATCGCACCCGTCATCGCGTCAAAGCCGGTGGCGTAGACGATGTCGTCGAAATGCACCGTCTCGTCGCCGAACGTGATGCCGTCGGACGTGATGGTGCGGATGGGCGAGGTGTTCAGGTCGACCAGCCGGACGTGCGGCTTGTTGTAGGTGTCGAAGTAGTTGGTGTCGAGGCACGGACGCTTCGTCCCGAACGGGTACGTCTTCGGGCACAGGAGCTCGGCGGTGACGGGGTCCTTCACCGTGGCGCGGATCTTCTCCCGGATCATCTCCGACACGAGGTCGTTCGCCTCGCGGTTCGTGCTCTGGTCCATGAAGATGCCGAGGATGGAGAACAGCTCGCCGCGCTTCCAGCCGGCCTCGAACATCTCGCGGCGCTGCTCCGGCGTGACGGCAAGTGCCGACACCTCGGACGGGGGCAGCGGCACACCGCCGCGGGTCCACTTGGCGGACTCGCGGTAGGCGTCACGGTCAGCGAGCAGCGGGGCCATGCGGTCCTCGGAGACCGGGCCGTTGAACGCGGGCACGGAGAAGTTCGGCGTGCGCTGGAACACGGTCACCTGGCTGGCCTGCTCCGCGATCAGCGGGATCGACTGGATGCCCGAAGATCCCGTGCCGATCACCGCCACGCGGCGGCCGGTGAAGTCGACTCCCTCGTGGGGCCAGCGGCCGGTGACGTACACACCGCCGGCGAAGTTCTCGGTGCCGGGGATGTCGGGGTCCTTCGGCACGGAGAGGCAGCCGGTGGCCATGATGTAGTGGCGGCATGTGATCGCCTCGCCGGTCTCCGTGCGCACGGTCCATTTCCTCGTGGAGTCGTCCCACTGCGCATCCTTCACTCGCGTGTTGAAGGTGATGTGCGGGTACATGTCGTGCTTCTTCGCCACGTGCTGCGCGTACGAGAGGATCTCTGGCTGGGTTGCGTACTTCTCGGACCACGTCCACTCGCGGTCGAGTTCCGGGTCCCATGAGTAGGTGTAGTCAGTGGTGGGGATGTCGCACCGCGCGCCCGGGTAGCGGTTCCAGTACCAGGTGCCACCGACGTCGCCGCCGGACTCGAGAACGCGGAAGGAGAACCCCGCCTCGCGGAGCCTGTGCACCAGGTAGAGACCGGAGAACCCGGCCCCGGCAACCACCACGTCGACGTCGTTCGCGCTCGTCATCACAACCCCCTGATCCGGCCGCACCGAAGCGGTCCTTCCCCTGCGCGCAGTCTCGCAGAGCGGGGGAAACAGTGTCTAGCCGTGGGCCGCACAGGGCCGGAGGGGAAAGACCGGTGGCTAATGTCGCGCCATGTCCGCCCCGCTCCGTCCGCAACCATGGAGCGTGACCGCGGTGAACCTGCCCGAGCACGCCCGCAACGCCATCCACACCGACGCGGGCGCCCGGGCCGCCGGCTTCCCGCGGGCACTGGTGGCCGGTGTGTCCACCTACGCGTACATGGTCCACCCGTTGATCGCGGCACACGGACTCGACTGGGTGGCGCACGGCGGCGGGGAGGTGCGGCTGCGCCGGCCTGTGTTCGACGGTGACACGGTGCGTTGCGTCCCCTCATCCGACGAGCCGTTGCTCATCAGCGCCGTCACCGATTCACCCGACCAGCCCAGGGCGCTGTTCCGGGCTGTCCTCGACTCGGGCGACCCGGCACCAATGCGTCCGGGGGAGACGCTGCCCGACATGCGGTTCGCGATGTCCGGCGAGTGGGGTCCCGACTACGGGCACAGGCTCGGCGACGCACACACGCTCTGCACCGACAACAACGTCGTCCATCCCGCAGTGTGGCCGGCACTCGCCAACGCGGTGTTCCACGAGCACGTTGCACGGGGGAGCTGGGTGCACACCCGCAGCATCGTGCGGCACCACGCACTCGTGCGGGGAGGTGCCACCGCAACAGTGCGTTCCGTCGTTGTGGACCGCCGCGAGCAGGGCGGGGAGAGGGCTGTTGCCGACATCCACATCGAGGTCGACGGCACGGTGGTGGCGAGCCTCGAGCACGAGGCGATCGTGGCCCTGCCGCACTGACCCCTCACGGCCGGCACACGGGTGCCGACCGTGAGGTGACGCGATGCCGGGTCAGGCCTCGGCGTAGGCGAAGGCGTGCATCAGCTCGCCGGAATCATCGACGAGCGCCTGGCCGACCAACGTGGGCTCGGCCACGTGGTACTCGGTTCCCACGCCCGTTCCCTTGGCCGTGGTCGCGCCCGAATCCGCGAATGCGCCGATGAAACGCTGCACGTCGGTGTCCGTGGCGGTGGCCTCGGTGTCCTCGGCGACTGCCATGTCGAGCAGTGCGGAGCGCACGAGTGCCTCCCAGCTGGCGCGGAGGTCATCCTCGGACGCGAACACCTCGATGCCGATCACCTTGTCCCCGTGCGCGATGGCGATGCCGGTCTGCCCGGGCTCCGCACCGCGGGAGATCAGCTCATCGGTGAGTGCGCGCATCTCGGCGTTCTGCTCGAAGTGGTCGTACGCGGACAGGTACAGGCTGCTGTCGTGGTTGATGCTCCGGAGGTGCAGTTCGTGGTCGATCGAGGCCCACACCGCGCCCTGGTCGGACCCCTTGCGACCGGTTGCGTCGAGGTTTCTCTTGACCCCGCGGGAGAGGGTGCGGCGCACCTCGCGGCTGGTGACGCGCTTCGAGTCGCGGAACATGCGGCCACCGTGCCAACGGCCGGCCTCCACGCACGACACGGGGATCACGATGGTCGCGCCGGCCGGCACGAGGATCGACACGTTCACCGTGCGGGTCTGCCGCCCGCCCTCGAGAACGCGACCGGCGGGGATGATCATCGGGACCGTTCCCGGGTTGTGGACCTGCAGTTCGGGGACATGAGCGGTCTCCAGCTCGCTGACGACGAGCGTGTCGTCGGCCAGCTTGGCGTTCGACGGGCGCCCGCCCGTTGCCGAGAGCGGGAAGATGGTCAGTCCCTTGCGACGGATCGGTGTCCCGACGGTGATGTTCTTGAGTGTTCTGAGCGACATGTGGTTCTCCTTTGTGTTGCTGCCGCACCTCTGCGGCCCGGCATCGGGAAGGTACGCAGGGGGTGTGCCAC
>RFZO01000193.1 GCA_009920715.1 Actinomycetota bacterium
TACTGCTCGATCGCGATCTCGAATCGTTCGATGTCGCGCTGCTGCTCCGCGTCGAGGTCGCGGGGGACGGGTGCCGGTGCGATGGTCATGGTTGTTCTCCTATTTCCTTCAGTGCGTCAGCGAGTGCGGTGCGCAGCCGTCGTGCGTTGGCGGCCGAGAGATGGGCGACAAGACCCTCACCGGCGCCGCCGAGCGGCTCCACGGTCAGTTGCACACGGGGTTCTGCGTCGTCGTAGTCGTCGCAGACGGCGACGGTCCATGCGACCGGTGCGTCGTCGAGCCCCCCGGGATGCTCGCTGAGGTCCAGTTGCACGACGTCAATCGACCTGCGCATCAGCGGTCCGCCTTCCGGTCGGCTGCGGCCGTTGCCGCCGCACCGCTCTTTGATGCCGGGGGAGAGAAATCGAACGCAGCCACCGCGCCGACGACAATCGTCGACGGTGCGGAGATGTCGGCGGCACCGAGACCGGCCAGGTCCGTGCGCACCACCGTCTGCCCGGCGCGGGTGCCGTACCGCACTGCGGCGACCGGTGTGTCGGGGGCGAGCCCCCCGTCCATCAGGCGGCGCGCGATGATCGCACGCTCTGCGACACCCATGAGGATGACCACTGTTCCGCCCACCTTGGCGAGGGCCTCCCACTCGATCGTCGATGCGCCGCCCTTCTCGCGGTGACCCGTGACCACGGTGAACGCGGGCGAGACGTTTCGGTGCGTCACGGGGATGCCGGCGGCCGCGGGGACACCGACAGCAGAGGTGATGCCGGGCACCACAGTGTGCGGCACGCCGGCCTGCAGCAGTGCCTCGGCCTCCTCGCCGCCGCGGCCGAACACGAACGGGTCCCCGCCCTTCAGCCGCACGACCTCCAGTCCCTGGGAGCCGAGATGCACGAGCAGGGTGTTGATGAGATCCTGGGGGGTGGGGTTGCCGGGCTTCTTGCCCACGTCGATCAGCTCCACACCCGGCCGCGCGAGCGCGATGATCTCGTCGCTCGCGAGCGCGTCGTGCACGATCACGTCCGCCGTCGCGATCAACCTCATTGCTCGCACGGTCAGCAGTTCCGGGTCGCCTGGTCCCGCACCCACGAGATGGACGGTCACCGGGACACCTCCACCGCGAGGAGCGACGAGTCGATGCCGAGATCGTCGATGGCACGCGCGATGATCGGCGCCCAGTCGATGTCCTCGGTGCTGCGTCCCTCGGCGTGCACCGCCGCGCGCTCGGCCGCGAGGGAGTCGACGAGCAGCGAGAACTCCGGTCCGATCGCCGACTCGAGGCGCGAACGGAGGAAAGAGGCGAGGGCGGGGGAGGCGCCGGCAGTGGACACCGTGACCATCAGCTCCCCGCGGCGCATCGTTGCCGGGAGTGTGAACGCGCACCGCTCCGGGTCGTCGGCCGAGTTCACCCAGATGTTGCGGATCTCGCAGTCGTCATAGATCTGCTGGTCGACACCGCGCACACCCGTCGCGGTGATGACGAGGCGGTAGCCCGACACGTCACCGATCCGGTACTCGCGCTCGATCGTGCCCACGGGAAGGGCACGGAGCTCGTCCACGATGGACGGGGCGAGAACCGTGACATCGGCATCGGCAAGGAGAAGCTGCTGCACCTTGCGCAGTGCGATGCGGCCGCCGCCCACGACCAGCACGGGCCGGCCGGCCAGGTTCAGGTTGATCGGGAACTGCCCCATGGGGAGAGCAGGCTAGCCAATTCCCGACAAATCCAGTCAGAATTATGGACAATCCTCTGCGAGGGTCCGAACCCGGGAAACACCCATTATTTGCGCTTCCCATGGTGGGTACTGAAGAAAAACCGGTTCCCCCCTGCACCACACTGCCTCCATGACCAAGTCGAAGTTGCCCCTCCTCATCGTGCTCGTTGCCGTGGCCGCCTTCGCGGTGGCTCGGTTCAGCGACGGGCGGGGTGCCGAAGGGGAATCACTCGAGTGGGGCACCTGCTCGGTGCTGTTCGAGATGAGCGAAAAGTTCCAGTGCGCGACCCTGCGCGTTCCGCTCGACCACTCCGACCCGGATGGCCCGACAATCTCGCTGTCCCTCGTGCGCCTGCCCGCTTCAGGGGAGAGGAAAGGTGTGCTGCTCACCAATCCCGGCGGCCCGGGGGCATCAGGAATCAGTTTCCTCCGGGACTTCGGGGCAGATCTCGCGGACGAGGTTGATCTCTCCGCCTTCGACATCGTCGGGTTCGACCCGCGCGGTGTGGGTGCGTCGGCACCCGTCACGTGTTACTCCGACGACGAGCTCGACGAGTGGATGTATCTCGATGACACACCCGACAACTCGGCGGAGCAGGCCTTGTTCGACAAGTGGGACACCGATGACAGGGACGTGTGCCCGGAGAAGTACGGCGACGACCTGCGTTACTTCTCCACGGAGTCCGCGGCACGCGACATGGACCTCGTCCGTGCGGCGATGGGGGTGGAGACGGTCTCCTATCTCGGCATCTCGTACGGCACGCATCTAGGCGGTGTCTACGCATCGTTGTTCCCGAATCGCATCCAGGCCATGATGCTCGACGGTGGGTACGACAGGGAGTCCGACTCGATCGAGGAGGACTATCTCACCCAGGCCCGCGGGTTCGAGGAATCGTTCGACCGCTGGGCCCTCTGGTGCCAGGAGCAGGCTGCCTCCTGCGCATTCCGTTCAGCTGATGTGCGCGGTGCATGGGTGGATCTCTACGACCGACTGGACCGGGATTCACTCAGCGGTGAGAACGGCCGAACCGCGAACCATGTCGTTCTGCGCGCGGCCACCATTGCCGCCCTCTACTCGAAGCAGACGTGGCCGTTCCTCGGGGATGCGGTGGCCGACGCGGACGCCGGCGACGCCACGAAGATTCTGCTCCTTGCCGATGCCCTGAACGGTCGCAATCCTGACGGCACGTACCGGAACGACCGTACGGCGCAGAGGGTGATCCTGTGTTCCTCGGGTCTCGGGCGCACCAATCCGCCCGACCCTGCCGCACTGGTTGCCACGCTGCGACGGGTTGCCCCGTGGTTTTCGATGGGTGTCGAGGTGGACGATTTCGAGGACATTGAGTGCGAACCCCGGTACGGCGACGGCAAGGTGTTCCCGGTTCGCTACTCGGGCGCGGCGCCGGTGGTGGTTGTCGGCGGTCTGCGCGACCCGGCCACCCCGTTCCGCTGGTCGGAGGAGCTCGCCGCACGTCTCGGTGACGCCGCGCGCCTCGTCCCCGTGGATGCCGACGGTCACTCGCACATCATCACTTCATCGTGCGTCAACCAGGTTGCGTCTGCACTCTTCAATTCGGGGGAACTCCCGGCCGCGGACAAGAAGTGCTGACCCCGCCGGGTCCCCGGTGGGAAGCGCCGGTCAGGCCGGGGTGAGCGTGGAGGCGTCGGCCCAGTAGGCGTGCGTGCCCGAGCAGATCCGTTCGGGCAGGCGAACCCTGGCGATCGGACCGTCGGCGGGGTTCTGCGCGTCGAAAATCGCGCAGTGACTCTCGTCGTTCACCACGTCGGTGGTGTAGGTCAGCAGGTAGCCGTCGTCCTCTGACGTCGCGCCGGGCCGCGGCGCGAACACGGTCTCGGAGCAGTAGGTGCCCTCGGGGAACGAATACGTCTCCATCCGTCCGGTGGTGACGTCGTGCTTGATGATCCCCTCGAAGGTGAACCAACCCTCGGTGGGCAGAGCGGAGTACGCGTACCGGTACGGCCTGCCCATGACGCCGGCGTTGATCATGCCGAACTCGGTGATGACGGGAACCGCATCCCGCACCGCCCACGTGATGTGGTCGATATCAGTTGTGGTGCGAGTAAG
>RFZO01000194.1 GCA_009920715.1 Actinomycetota bacterium
AACACCGCGACGCGGCCGTTGCGCGGACCTGCCACGTACCACATGGCGAACCTCTTCCCGGCGACGCGGTAGAGGGCGGATGCACCGGTGACGGTGGTGGCATGCACCGAGCCGCCGTGGGCACTCGACGTCTTCCGCAGCACCCATGCCGACAGCACCGGGGCGGCGGAAGCAGTGCTGGCCGTTGCGGGCACGAACGGCAACGCCATGCAGGAAACAACCAGGAATGCGGGGATGCGGAGCCTTCGCATGCGGTCACCGTACCGCCGTCACCGGCGGGGTTCCCGTCACCCGAATGCCCGCACCGCCCTCACCCGTATCGCCTTGATCCCCTTCTCCTCGTTCGGGAGCATCCATTTCTCGCGGTCGAAGCGCTGTCCGTCCAGCATGTTGACCGTCCACGCCGTGTCGTAGTTGTACTCGCTGGAGGACCAGTAGAAACTGCGCCTGATCGAGTTGATCGTGGGCACCGCCGAGAAGAGATTGCGGTGTGCCTCCGCCAGCTCGTCCGCCGAGGGCAGGAACCAGTCGGTCTTGCCCCCGTGCTCGAACGACCAGGCGAGCCACGCCGCATAGGTGCCGGGGCCGTAGTTGCGCACGATGCGCCTCGTGTTCTCGTAGCCCATGCCGATCGCCTTCGAGCGGACACGCTGGTGCCGCGCCAGTCCGGACGCGCCGTCCCTGTAGAGGGGACGCTGCCGGTCCTTCACCGAGAGTTTCTTCCACGTGACGCCGACGAACTCGGTCTCGACGGGGGCCATCTCCAGCCAGCGTCCCCACTTCTTCCTGGACCCCGCGTCGTGGAAGACGATGCCGCCCCCGGGTCCGATGTCGCCGATCGCACAGGGCCCCTCCTCGGTGCACGTGTTCCCGGTGAGCCGGGGAGCCGAGACCGGCGGCATCGTTCCGGACGTGCCGCCGAAGGCCCTCACCGCGACCAGGCGGAACTGGAGGGCCGGGAACCCGGAGCCGCGGTGCACCGGCATGCGGCGCAGGTTCTTGTTGGAGGTGACGCGGCCGAGCCCGTTCTCGTCCGTGAATTGGGTGCCGTCCTGGAACAGCTGGTACCACGCGTAGTTCGCGTTGTTCTCCGAGGACGACCAGTACGGCGCCTTGTCCATCGCGGGCCGCCCCCGCAGGGCGTAGAAGTTGTAGAGCGCGTTCAGTTCCGCATGCGAGGGCAGGAACCAGTCCGACAGTCCCTTGATGACGCGGGATGCGACGTGCGCGGCCGCGTACGACCCGGGCCCGCCCTGGGCGACGATTGCGGCGGTGTTCGCCGCGCCGTACCCGATGCCCTTGTGGTCGATGATCGTGCGTTGGTCACCGCCGTGGACCGATTCCGTCGGCCGCAACGACCACGGCAGTCCCCTTCCGGTGCGCAGCGGCACGGCCTCGAGATAACGGCCCCACCACTGCGGCGCGCTCTCCACATGGAACACGACACCGCCACCGGGTCCGGTGTCGCCCGGCCGGCATGGCCCTCCGCGTGCGCACGACAGTGCCGCACCGGCGCGCACGGGCACAGCCGAATGGGCAGGCACCGCCGGGACTGCGGCGACGAGGCTCAGCGCAAGGAGCGCCGGCGTGCGGAGGTGAGGGCGTCGAGCAATGGTCGTGAGTTTGCCACCATCGGCGAACGTCGTTCGTTCGGATCGAGAACGAGTAGGTCCCTCCCGTCTGCGTCCTCCACCACGCATCCCGCCTCGCGGCAGATGAGAACGGCGGCGAGGTAATCCCACACACCGTGGTCGTGGAAGTCCACGTACCCGTCGAGCGCCCCCTTCGCGACGAGCGAGATGTCGAGTGCGGCCGCGCCGAGCGAGCGCGTCTGCCACCAGTCGGGGTCGCGCGGCGGGACGCCGTTCACGCCGACCACCGCGTCACCGAGACTCACCATGGGCGTGACCCGCAGCGGGACGCCGTCGCAGTTGGCACCCCCGCCCCGCACCGCTGCGTACCGGGTCTCGCTGCCCGACTGCTCCGCCACGAGTCCCGCGCGCAGGCCGTCGCGGTCGACGATGCAGATGGACGTGGCGAACCACGGCAACCCGCGGCTCGCGTTCGTGGAGCCGTCGAGGGGATCGACGACGGCGAGCAGTCTGTTGCCGGTGACCGGCGCGCCGTCACCGGTGTGACCACTCTCCTCCGAGAGCACGTCGAACCCAGCCGACTCGAGCATCGCGACGATCACGTCGTCAATGACGACGTCCGCCCCGTACTGGCCCTCCCTCTCTCCGGAGAAGTCCCAGTTCTCGATCTCGTCCAGTGTGTCCGCCGCGGCGTCAGCGACGTCGTGGAGGAAGCCGATGATGTCGCGGTCGTCAGAGTCGTAATCGAAGCGGGGCACCCCCAAACGGTAGTGTGCGGTGCGTGGCCGTCATCGACATCGCGGGGTTCGTCTCCGACCTGAAGAGCCACGCAGTCGACCACGGTTTCCACGTCCACGACGAGCGCCACTTCGTGGAGACGTACTCGCTCAGCCAGCTGTGGGAGGTGGACCTGCACCCCGAGGAGGCATGCAGCGGGCCGATCGACCTCCACGTGAGCCTCGAGATCGACCCGCGCGCACTGCTCAACTTCGAGGATGCGGTGCTCGCCATGGACGACCCCGACGGCGACCCGCCCGAGTCGTTCGTGTTCCAGCTGGTCTTCACCTGGACTTTCCCGCCGCTCACCTCCCCGCCCGACCTTCTCGTGCTCGCCACGGAGGTTGCCGGGATCGGCGGCGTCGAGCTCCCGCTCGAGATCTCTGCGATCGACTCGTTCCACCAGGTCACCGACGCCCCGGAGCGCAGTCTCTCCGTGGTGTCACGCATCCAGGTCACACTCGCCAGCGTCTACAAGGGCAATGACGAGAACCTCTGCGGCGTCCTCGACCGGTGCCGCGACGTCAGCCTCGACCTGCTCGAGCGCGTGCCGCACTGGCTGGACGCCGACTAGCGGGCCGCCAGTCTCAGACGGGCCCGGATCCCGCCCCCGGGGCTGCCGAGAAGCTCGGCCTCGCCCCCGCTCGCGACCGCGAGCTGGCGCACGATCGCGAGACCCAGCCCGCTCCCCGACTCCCCCGTGGTTCCTGGTCCCCGCCAGAAACGGTCGAAGGCCAGCTCGCGCTGCTCATCGGTGAGACCGGGACCGGCGTCGACAACATCGATCACCACTCGTTCGCCGGAGACCGTGACGGACACGTCGATCACCGAACCCGCGGGGGACACCGAGATGGCATTGTCCATGTAGTTGTCGATGATCTGCTCGAGACCGCCCTCGACCACAGCGCACCTCGCCGACCCTTCGGAACGGAATGACACGGTCACTCCCCTCTCCTCGGCGAGCGGGCCCCACAGTTCCAGCCGGTCACGCACCACCCGCACCGCGTCGACCTCGACGGTCCTCGCCGTGGCCCCCTCGAGCCGCGCGAGCGCCAGCAGTTGCTCCACCATGTCCTGCAGCCTGTCGGCCTCGGCCCGGGACGCCTCGATGGCGGTCGCGGCGACGGGATTGTCGCGGCCCACGGACTCTTCCGCCTGCTCCAGGCGCAGACGCAGCGCGGTGAGCGGCGTGCGCAACTGGTGGGAGACCGAACCTGCGAACTGGCGCTGGTGCTCGACCATCAACCCCAGCCGCCCCGACATCGCGTTGAAGCTCCGGGCGAGGTCACGGATCTCGCGCGGGCCGGAGGAGTCATCGGCCCGCGCGTCGAAATCCCCGCGCCCCAGCGTCTCCGTCAACAAAGGCGACACTCGGCTCCAACGCCGCGCACATCACCGCCCGCTACGACGA
>RFZO01000195.1 GCA_009920715.1 Actinomycetota bacterium
CTTCGACGGGTCCACCGTGATCGAGGCGAAGACCGCCGAGCTGCGCGACGCCGCGTGGGCCGAACTGCAGGATGTCCTCGCGCTCGGCGGCGCGTTCGGCGCCGTCGAGGAGCTGAAGGGCCGTCTCGTCCGCTCCATGGCCGAGCGCACGCGCCGCATCGAGACGGGGGAACAGACGGTGGTCGGGGTGAACTCGTTCACCGAGTTCGAGCCGTCGCCGCTCGGCGGCGGGGACAACATCCTCATCGTCGATCCTGCGGTCGAGAAGGAGACCATCGCGGATGTCGCCGCGTGGCGGGCCTCGCGCGACGCAGCCGCCGTTGCCTCGGCGCTCGAAGACCTCCGTCGAGCCGCCACCGACGGCTCGAACATCATGGAACCCTCCATCGCGCTCGCCCAGGCGGGCGGCACCACGGGTGAGTGGGCCGGCGTCCTGCGCGAGGTGTTCGGGGAGTTCCGTGCACCCACCGGCGTGAACGCAGCGGTCGGCCGCCGCACCAGCGAGCTCGCCGGTGTCGCCGACTACGTGAGATCCATGGCCGGCGGGCCGCCCCGGTTCCTCGTGGCGAAGCCCGGGCTCGACGGTCACAGCAACGGCGCGGAGCAGATCGCGGTCGCAGCCCGCGACGCCGGCATGGAGGTCGTCTACAGCGGCATCCGGCTGACGCCGGAGCAGATCGTGGCGAGCGCCCGTGACGAGGACCCCGATGTGGTGGGCCTGTCCATCCTCTCCGGCTCGCACATGGAACTGGTGCCCGAGGTGGTGGACATGCTGCGTGCAGAGGGTGTCGACGCGCCCGTCATCGTGGGAGGCATCATCCCCGAGGAGGACCGCGAGAGACTGCGGGCCCGGGGGGTCTCGGCGGTCTACACGCCGAAGGACTTCGACATCGCCCGCATCATGCGCGAGGTGGCCGAGCTCGCCGCCGGCCACCGCGGTTCCTGATCCTTGCTGCGGGGAACAACCGCGGCCGCCGCGGGGTTGCACGGTGCATGAGCATCTACGCCACGTCCATCGCCCGCCTCGACGGCCAGCCGAACGCACTCTCCGCGGTCGACGGCAAGGTCACACTCGTCGTCAACGTCGCCAGCAAGTGCGGCCTCACCCCGCAGTACGAGGGTCTCGAGGCGCTGCAGAAGCAGTACGCCGGGCGCGGGTTCAGCGTGCTCGGTGTCCCGTGCAACCAGTTCAAGGGCCAGGAGCCCGGCACCGCCGAGGAGATCCAGACGTTCTGCAGCACCACCTACGGAGTCACCTTCCCGCTCACCGAGAAGGTCGACGTGAACGGCGACGACCGCCATCCGCTCTACGCGGCACTCACCCCGGTCGCCGATGCCGAGGGGGCAAGCGGTGACATCCGCTGGAACTTCGAGAAGTTCCTCGTGGGCCGCGACGGCAACGTCCTCGCGCGCTTCAGCCCGATGGTCGCCCCGGACGCACCGGAAGTCATCGCGGCAATCGAAGCCGCGCTCTGAGGATCAGGCGCGCTCGCGCGCGATGAACGAGTCGAGCGCCTGCCCGCTCTCGAAACTGGTGATGAGCGCGTAGCGCGGGAAGTCATGGTTGTGCACGACAACGTGCCACAGCCGCTGCGTGTCCACCACGAAACGCGCCCCGCGCGGGAGCGGCACGCGCCGCTCGGTGGAGGGGTCGGGAAGCCCGTCCGGCCCGTTGTCCATCAGCAGCATGTAGCTGTCGGGGCTGTCGGTGAGCTCCAGCCAGGAACGCACCACCCATCCCTCGTTCTCTGGATTGAAACGGTTGTTGTCGTCGCGGTGGATGCTGCGGATGGCCTGGTCGCGGTCCTGCGGCTCCAGCTTGATGATGCGCACGCGTCCGTAATTCGCGCCCACGGAGGCCACATAGTCCTTCAGCGTGGGGGCAAGCGCGGCATTCGACGTCCAGATGGCGTCCTTGTCGGTCTTGCCCTTGTCCCAGAAGCCGCGGCAGTCGAGCTGGCCGTCGGCCGATGCGAGCGGTGCGAAGTTGGTGTCGCCACCGCTCTTCCAGTCGAAGTACTCGAGCGACTCCCACTCGGTCGACGGCACGTCGAACGGCGCACGTCGGAGCCCGACGAACCCGGTCTCGGCCAGACAGTCCAGACGCACGTGAGGGGTGTGCAACGGGATCGCCACGGACCAGTGCTCACGGGTGGGCCAGAACGTCGCTGTCATGTCCTCAGTGTATGGAGGACGGCAAGCACCACCGGGTCACGGCGGCATCGTGGTTGTCGCACCGATCGGCACGAAACCGTTGCTGGGCGGAAGTTTCAGCTCGGTTCCGGCAGGCACACGGTCGGGGTTCTTGATCCGGTTGATCTCCACCAGGGCCGGCGCGGACAGGTTGAACTTCATGGCGATGCCGAACAACGACTCGCCCGGCTGCACCACATAGGTGCGCAGCGGCCCGGTGGTGGTGGTCGGTCCGCTCGACGTGGTGACGATGACGGTGCCGTCGTCGACCGTGGAACCGCCCTGCCCGCCCCCGTCGGTGAGCAGTGACGAGATGACGGCGAGGAACGCGAACACGCACGTGCTCCACAGCAGATACACATGGAGCCGGGTCCGCAGGAACATCACGGCCATGTTAGGTGTGACACCTCAGTCATCGGTCCCATGACGCCCCGGGGGGAACCGCGCCCTAACCTTGCGACGCGATGAACAGCCACACCGAAGAGAGAACCTTCCCCGGGGCACGGCGCCCCGACAGGACGACACGGCACGACGCGGGCGGCGTGGGCATCTCGGTGTACGAGTGGGGCAAGGAGTCCGACCCCGTCCTCTTTCTCGTCCACGGGGGCAGCGACTTCGCCCGCACCTTCGACGTGTTCGCGCCGCTCCTCGCCGCGGGCGGCTGGAGGGTCGTCTCCTGGGACCACCGCGGACACGGCGCGAGCGACCACGCCGCTCTGTACGGCTGGGACGCAGACATCCGCGATGCCCTCTCGGTGATGGCCTCGGTGACCGATGCCCCCGCACCGGTGGTCGGGCACTCGAAGGGCGGGGCCCTGATGCTGCAGCTCTGCGACGGTTCGCCCTACCGCATCTCGAGGATGGTGAACATCGACGGCATGCCGAGCAAGCGCCGCATGCCCGACGTGCCGGACCACGACCAGTCCCGAATGCTCGCGAACGAGATCGGCGGCTGGCTCGACTTCCGTCACGAGGCCGGGGCGTCCATCCGCAAGCCGGGCACCCTCGAGGAGCTCGCTGCGCGGCGCGGGAAGATGAACCCTCGGCTCAGCAAGGAGTGGCTCGAGTACCTCGTCAGCGTCGGCGCGCAGCGCAGCGAGGACGGTTGGCGCTGGACGCTCGACCCGAGCATGCGTTTCGGCGGGTTTGGTCCGTGGAGGCCGGAGTGGAGCTCGCTGCGCATGGCGGCGCTCACCATCCCCTTCCTCGGATTCCTCGGCACCGTCGACGAGCCGATGGGATGGGGCGCTCGGGCGCGTGACGTGAAGCCGTGGCTGCCGGCAGGCGGACGGCTCGAGGTGCTCGACGGTGTGGGTCATTTCATCCACATCGAGGAACCCGACCATGTGGCCGGTGCTGTCCTGGAGTTCCTCTCGTGACCCCGCTCGAGACCGTGCACCTGGCTCACAACAAGGTCTCCCTTGCCCTGCACAGGGTGAGGGACGGCCAAGGTCGTCCCCTCCTGCTGCTGCACGGACTCGGGGAGGATTCCTCCCGGATGGCCGCCATGGACATCGCATGGCCGGGCCCCGTGTGGGCACTCGATTTCACCGGTCACGGCCAGTCGACCGTTCCGATG
>RFZO01000196.1 GCA_009920715.1 Actinomycetota bacterium
AACTTGGTGGAGCTGGCCGCGCAGAACTTGAAGGTGGCCTTGCCGTTCTTGCCGGTGGTTGCCGAGAACTGCGACACGCAGGACTTCGACACTCCGCTCGCGGACACGCCCCCGGTGGTTGCCGCGGACGAGGTGGAGACACTGCCGCAGACAGATGTCACCTTCGTGGTGGAACTGGCGAGCCCGCCGGTCTCCATCTCGGAGCAGACGTTCTCGGTGGAGGCAGCAAAGCCCTCGACTGGCGCACCGTTCTCGTCAACGAGGGACATCTCGACCGTGGCACTGCCGGTGTCATCGAGCGGGACTTCGACGGTGCTTGTGGCCGGATCGGTGTCCGTCGCCGCAAGCTCCACCTTGGCCATGAACGGCATGTTCACCGTGCTGTCCGTCGAGGTGAAGTTCGTGTTGACCGTCTGGTTGAGGTCACCGTCGTCGTAGGTGACCGACGCGTCGTACGTCCCGGACCTGCTGGTGGGGGCGAACGAACGGAACGTCACCGAGCCGTCCGTGCCGCTCACGTACGTGGGCGCGGCGACGTAGCAGTAGACACAGGCGACCTGTCCGAAGTACCCGCGCGAGTCACGGGCCTGCGTGGCCCACGTGCTGGTGCTCGCACCCGACCCCTGGTACGCGTACGTGAGGAAGGTGTTGCGCAGCGAGATGGTCGCGTTCGGGACCGGGCTGTTGTCCGCGTTCAGCACCGTGACCCTGCGGTTCACGATGGCGGGAGCATCAGGGACGGTGACCGTGGTGGTGCCCGAGGACGCCACGATCACGCTGATTGACGCAGCCTGCAGTGATGAACCGTTCGCGGCCGTGCCGCCGGAGAGTGTGAAAGTCACCGGACCGGTGGCGAGGGTGGAGCGGGCCGCACCGTCGGCGTCCGTGGTGAGTGTGCTGGTGGCGCTGCTGCCGAGAGTGCCCGGCACGTCCGGATCGGGGCGAGCGTGCGCGTGTTGCGGCTGCCCGTCTCCACCTTCATCGGGATGATGTTCGGGCTGTTGGTGGACGCGAGAACCTCGGACGCGAAGTTGTAGGTGGAGGACGTCGAGGCGGGGAATGCGGTGACGGGCGTGACCTGGAAGTAGCTGGGCAGGGTGCAGCCGCCGCAGTTGAAGTACCACCCGTCGATGGAGACCAGGCCGTTCGGCAGGACGAAGTACGTCTTGCTCATGCCGGACATGGTGGAGAAGATCGATTTCGGCTTGGGCATGACGCCGACCGCTGTCATCTTCGTCTCGCCGCTCGATGTGGGCCCGCAGAACACCGTGTCGCCCGAGTAGTAGCAGAGCGAGTTGTTCATCTGTGTCTGGGTGTACACGGCGTCGCTGGTGGTGAGGTTCGTCATCGTCGAGTAGGTCGTGAACACCCCCGAATCGAACGTGAGGCACAGTGACTGTGCCCCGGCGATGCAGAAGGAGGTTGCCGTTGATGACGCTCCGAGCGCGGAGATGTCCGTGACGCCGGCGTAGCCGCTGTCGACCCAGCCGGTGTTGCTGCGGATCTGGCCGCACTTGACCCGCGCCTCGGTGGTGACAACGCAGGCCGGCGTGTTGAGGTAATCACCCCAGGTGGAGCCGAGCATCACCTTCGTCACCCCGGTCTGCACAGTGATCCACAGCGATGATGATGTCCAGGCCGCCGGGTTGTTGGGGCTCTCGAACCCGGACCCGACACACTTGGCATTCCCGTTCTGCACGATGCACGTAGTGCGGTTGGTGATGGAGACATCCGTGACACCGGTCAGCGGGGATCCGCCTGACGTTGCGGTGACCGGGGTGGAGGTGGAGGAAGTGGTGGTGCCGTCACCGAGCTGCCCGTAGCCGTTGTCTCCCCAGCACTTGAGCCCGCCGTTGGTGACGATTGCACAACCTGCGGAGTCGTAGTAGCTGCTGTTGTTCCATGACTGGATCGTGCGCACGACTGTGGCGTCCTGGAGTGTGGATCCGAGTCCGGTCTGCGCGGCGAAAGCCGGTGACTGGGTCTTGACGGTGGGGCAGTTGCTGACGCAGCCCGTCGGGGCACCCTCAGTTTCCATGGTCGTGATCTTGTAGGTGCCGGTGACCGTGGCGGCCGACGCGACGGGCGCAGGCGCCAGCGGCGAGAGCGTGAGCACACCGCCCACGAGAGCGATGACAGGGAGCAGGCGGGCGCGGAACTTCATCCCGAAACCATACGCCCGGGAAGTGCGCAATGAAAGAGTTGGTGCGGATTCGACGGTTATTTGTGCAAATAACGGCCGGACGGCGGTTCAGCGGCTGCGTTTGATGGTGACGTTGACGATCTTCGTCGTTGTCCCCGTCTTGGTCTTGGTCTTCACGGTGACCGTGGCCTTGCAGGTGCCGTACGTGGCAAAGGTCAGCACTCCGCGCTCGATCCGGCACACCCTGGCGGTCGAGGAACTGACCTTGGATGACATTGTCGAGCCTTTCGGCACGGTCACGCGTGTGCGGGAGAGGGCGTGGTGCTGGAAGGAGGTGTTGTTGTCGGGGGCGTGGTGTTGGAAGGAGGTGTTGTTGTCGGGGGCGTGGTCACCGCTGTTGTGCTGTTCGTGACGGTGACGGTGACGGCCTGGTCGGATGTGGCGAACCCGTCAGTCGCACTGACCGTGACGCTGTAGATGCCGTTCGCAGTGCCGTTCCGGCAGATGATCGTGCCGTCGTTCATCTGGAAGAGGTCCTGGTCGGTGGTGCCGGTGATCGAATAGGTGACACTGTCGCCGTCAGGGTCGCTGGTGGTGGCGGCGTACCCGGTGGCGCTCTGGCCGCGGGTGCATGTGGCGGTGGCATTGCCGGGAGACGTGAACGACGGCGGGGAGTTGAGGGTTGCGGTCACCGATGCGCCGGAGGTGGACTGGATGCCCGCCGAGCCGGGTTGCAGGTAGTTGCGCACCACCGTGCACGTGGTGGACCCGGTGGGGACAGCACCTATGTCCACGCGGGTCCGCAAGACCGTGGTCATGATGTCGATGGCGCCCGTGCACGTGACGGTGGCCGAGACGTCGGCGGTGGACGAAGCCGCGGGTGCCGAGTATGCGAGATAGGCGCGTGACCCGCCGCGGGTGAGCGAGACGGAGCCCACTGGCGACGGTGTGCCCGCCTCATGTGCCAGGACGTTCACCGATGAGTCGTCGTTCAGAATCACCCTGCAGAACCAACGGCCCGCCGCTGCCGATTGCGACTGGCCCACGTTCGCGGCCACCGAACTCCCGGGGTTGGCGCAGGAGAAAGACTTTGCGCCGGACGGCAAACCAATGGTTCCCACACCGGCCGCAAGAGTGGTGGAGGCGGCACCGGTGGTGCGCGAGTCGGCGAGCACCGTCTCGCTCCACGCACCCGGTCGGGCGTCGATGTACGACCTGACCCGGCATGCCCAGATGCCGATCTCGGCGGTCAGCTCCACGAGCCCGGGGTCGGTTCCTGTTGTGGAGACCACGCGGCGGCCGTTGGCGCAGACCACTTGCCATGATGTGGCCGGACCGTCAAGCAGGCCGACTCTCACGGCAACCCTGCCGGCGGCGGACGGGGTCCAGGCCGTCAGCCGGGGTGGGGCGGCGGTCGAGGTGCCGCTCACGGCGAGTTGGGATGTGGACATGACACCGTTCGCCCCGCTGATGATTCTCGATTCGACGGTTGCACCGCCTGCGAACGCGCCGCCCACCGTGCAGGAGTTTCCGTTGATTGTGCATTGGACGGAGCCGTTGACGTCGCGCACGACGAACTGGCTGGTGGCGAGGCTCTTCTCCCAGCGGTTCGCCGT
>RFZO01000197.1 GCA_009920715.1 Actinomycetota bacterium
CGCTCGCGCAGGCATTCCCAGCCGTCCGGGACCTTCACCGGCGCACCCGACTCGATGATGACGAGCGCATCGCCGACGTTCGCCAGCACCCCGGCCCAGTTGTCGTAACCGTAGGGAGGGTCGACCACGACGATGTCGGCCGCGTGCGCGGAAACCAGCGGCGACGCGGCATCACCCGCGACGACTGTGGAGCGGTCCGCAACACCGAGCTTGTCGAGGTTCGTCCGCAGCACCGCGAGTGCCGCACGGTCCTGCTCCACGAAGACACAGTGCGCCGCGCCGCGCGAGAGAGCCTCGATGCCCATCGCACCGGTGCCGGCGAACAGGTCCATCACCCGCGCCCCCTCCACCGCACCGAGGCTGACCAGTGCGTTGAACACGGCCTCGCGGACCTTGTCCGTGGTGGGCCGCGTGGCATCCCCCGTGGGTGACTCGATGCGGCGGCCGCGCAGGTCACCTGCAACTACTCGCACACCAGACAGACTACGGAGGTGATCACCCCAAGCGAGTCCATCGTCTGCGTCGACTGCGGGGGCCCGTGCCATCTCATCACGTTCCCGCCCGAGGACGGGCTGTGGGAGGCAGGGGACGTGGTGACCTACCGGTGCCGCGACTGCCGCGACCGCTGGGACCTCGTCCTCACGGACGACGACACCGACGGCAGGGACTGACCGCGCGTCAGTTGTGCCTGGTGCCGCGGTCCAGCGGGTCGAACCTGATTCCCACGAGGCACGCGTTCGCGATCCGGGTGGGTGCCATGTTGAACCAGAAGTTCGTGCTGAGGCGCTTCGGGTCGCGCACGTAGGGCCGGTTCTTCTCCACGGCACTCACGGTCCGACGCGCGATGTCACCCGCGTCCGCCTTGGGGATGAGGCGGAGTGCGTTGAAGCGGTTGACCACCCGCAGGACGGTTGGCACGGACTCCTCGATGGTGTCCCACATCTGTGTGTCGACCGGTCCGGGCGAGAGAACGGTCATCCCGACGGGCGTGTGCTTCAGTTCGCGCCGGAGCGAGGAGAAGAAGTTGAAGATGCCGGCCTTCGTGCCGCAGTACACCGACATCCCGGGGAATCCCGCGGTGCCCGCGAGCGACGAGACGAAGACGAGGTGGCCGCGGCCGCGCTGCAGCATTCCCGGAAGAGCGTGGCGGGTGAGCAGCATCGGGGTCTCGAGGTTCAGGCGGGACACCGTGCGGATCTCGCGCGGGTCCTCCACCGCGAACGGCGTGTTGGTCTCGAGTCCCGCGTTGTTGACGAGGATGTCGACCGGTCCGTGGTCACGCTCGATCGACTCGATGAGGGTGTCCACCACCCTGTCGTCGCTCAGGTCCGCGACGACCGCGTTCCCGCCGATGTCGGCCGCCACTCGCCGCAGCGACTCCTCGCTGCGGGCGACGACGGTGACCCTCGCGCCGCGGGCGGCGAAATCCCTGGCCATTGCCTCGCCGATGCCGCGCGACCCGCCGGTCACGACCACGTGCATACCGTTCACCTTCATGCCGACCCCCACGTCGATGCGCCGTGCGGCGCGCAGTGGACGGTAGCCGAACGGATTCACCCCTTCAGCAGGTTGTCCTCCTGCTCGGCGGTGAAGTACAGATCGATCTCGTCGCGCAGGCCCGGATGCGCCGACAGGGCCGGGTCGTCGCCCACGATTCCGACGGCCGCGTCGCGCGCCGCCTGGATGAGGTCGAGATCGGTCTGCAGGGACGCCAGCCGCAGGTCGCTGCGGCCCTTCTGCGCGGTGCCCATGACGGTTCCCTCGCCGCGCAGGCGGAGGTCCTCCTCGGCGAGAACAAAACCGTCGGTGGAGGACACGAGTGCCTCGACCCGCGGCGATGCCTCGTCGGTCTGCGTGACGAGGTGGCACGTTGACACCAGCTTCCCGCGGCCGACGCGACCCCGCAACTGGTGCAGCTGGGCGATGCCGAAACGGTCGGCGTCGAGGATGACCATCTGGGTTGCGTTCGGGACGTCGACGCCGACCTCGATGACGGTGGTGGCGACCAGCACGTCGATCTCGCCGGAGCGGAAACGCTCCATCACCGACTCCTTCTCGGCGGACGGCATGCGTCCGTGCAGCAACCCGACACGGTGCCCGGCCAGTTCCCCCGCCGAGAGTTCGTCGTGGACTGTCTGGGCGGAAGACACCTCGAGCTTCTCGCTCTCCTCGATGAGCGGGCACACCACGTATGCCTGCTCCCCGCGGGCGACCGCACCGCGCACCGACTCCCACATCGATTCCCGTGCCACCGGCGTGTTGACCCACCGGGTGTCGATGGGCGTGCGCCCTGGGGGCAGTTCGTCGAGGACGCTCACGTCGAGGTCGCCGTAGACCGTCATCGCCGCCGTCCGCGGGATGGGAGTGGCCGTCATGACGAGCAGGTCGGGCGTGAGACCCTCCCCCGCACTCACCGCCTTGTCGCGCAGCTTCGCCCGCTGCTCCACGCCGAACCGGTGCTGCTCGTCGACGACGACCAGACCGAGGCTGGCAAAGTCGACGCCGTCCTGGATGAGGGCATGGGTGCCGATCACCACGTCGATCGACCCGTCCGCGAGTCCGGTGAGCACCTTGCGGCGCTGCTCCCCCGTGACCTTGTTGGTGAGCAGCTCCACGCGCACCTCACGACCGCCGAACAGGTTGCCGTCGTCGGGGATCTCCAGACCGTCCAGCAGGCGCCGCACACCGATGGCGTGCTGGTCGGCGAGCACCTCGGTGGGCGCCATGAGCGCGGCCTGGTGACCGCCCTGCACCGCACGCAGCATGGCGGACACCGCCACCACCGTCTTTCCCGCGCCCACGTCGCCCTGGAGCAGACGGTGCATCGGGGACGGGTCGGAGATGTCGGCGACGATCTCGCCGATGACGCGCTGCTGTGCCCGGGTGAGCGGGAACGGCAGCGAGGACTCGAACCGGTCGATCAGCGGTCCGTCCGCACGGTGGGCGAAACCGCGCGACTCCTGCGCCGCCTGCAGCTTCCGCGCGACGAGCATGACCTGGACCCGCAGCACCTCGTCGAATGCGAGCCTGCGGCGCGCGGCATCGCGCGCCTCCATGGTTTCGGGCAGGTGGATGTCGCGCAGTGCCTGCCCCCTCGCCACGAGCCCGAGACGGGAGATGACCTCACCCGGCACGGGGTCGGCGATGCCGCGCGGCTCGCACCGTGCGAGGGTGCTCTCTATCCACTTGGCGAGGTCCCAGGTGCTGATCCGCGACTTCTCGCTCTGGGGATAGATCGCGACGATGCGGCCCGTGCGGTCGCCGATGAGGTCGACGATGGGGTTCGTCATCTGCAGGTAGCCGCGGTACCGCTCCGGCTTGCCGAACACGGCGATGGTGAGACCGGGGGTGAGCTGCTTCTCGCGCCAGTTCTGGTTGAAGAAGGTGAGCGAGATGCGGCCCGACCCGTCGGAGCACCGCACCGTGACCATCTTGCGGCCGGTCTTCGTCTTGAAGGAGCTGGAGGCGTCGACGCGCACCACGACCATGGTGGGCACGCCCTCCTCGAGCTGCGCCACCTGCGCCTCGCGCGTGCGGTCCACCCACCGGCGCGGGTACGTCTCGATGAGATCGAGAACCGACGAGATGCCGAACGTCTCGAGCGCGTCCTTCTTCTTGTCGCCGATCCCCTTGACGACGTCGACGTCCATGGACGCCAGCTCGCGCGCGGTGATCAGGCCCTTACTCAAT
>RFZO01000198.1 GCA_009920715.1 Actinomycetota bacterium
GCCGAACACGCCGTTGCGGTCGCCGAACACGCCGTTGCGGTCGCCGCCGTCCGCGACCGCAATTCCGCCGCGAAGGCCGCGTACCAGGCTGAGCTCGCCGCGTGGGAACCCGCCGCACGGGCGGTGTACCGCGACTGGGCATCCGACCTGGGCGTCGTCTACGAGTCCTACGACAAGGCGGGTCCGCGTGGCATCAACGGCTACCCGATGTTCACTTCCCTGTGCATGTTGCACTGCGAGGACTGGGAGATCGTGCGTGCCGCCGTCATCCGCGAACAACAGCGTCGAGAGTCCGACGACCTTCTCGGAGGCACCGAATGATGCGACGCAGGAGCCCACAGGTCGGTGACGTCGTCACCGTGGACGCCGAGGCATGGCGTTCCAGGCACGGCACCGCCCCGAACCCCCCGCAACCCGTCGTACATGTCACCGTCATCGGCGGCATCGCCACCCTGGCCGACAACACCCAGTGGCGGTACGAACACCTGACCGTCGTGGGCGGGGTGTCGGGCCTCGACCGCATCCGTGCCCTGCGCGACTTCGACGACGACGTTCGTACGGCCTACGTCGAGGTCCTGTGGGGCGAACGCACATTCGCCGTCCACGCCGCCATCCGCGACCTCGAGGCCCTGCGCCGTGGCACCGAACCCCCCGACCGACCCCTGCGCGACCCGGAGACGGTGTACGAGGCCGAGACGCTCGTCGCCCGCCTGCGGTGGGTCACCAACTACCTCGCCCGCGAGTGGGGGCTGGAACACCGCGTCCGTCCCGAAGACTGGGGCGGCGACGACCCCGACCTCCGTACGGGTACGGTCACCGGGGAGGGCGACGCATGAGGATGGTACGACTGCCCGAGGGTGGGCGCATCCAGGTCGAGCTCGACCCCGAGCAGGTCGAGGTGTACGTCCGGGCCGCCATCGACCGTGAGGTCAAGGCCCACGTCGAACGTACCCTCCCCACCTACGCCGTCAGGGACATGCTGCGCGGGCTGCTGCGCGACCGCGTCGACCAGATCCTGCGACCGGGCCTGGAACCCGACGAGCGCATCCACGACCGGGTCGCCGTTGCGGTGGGGAAGTGGCTCGACGCCCGCGAGGGGTGGGTCGCACGGGTCGTGCGGCGCGGGGACAGGGCGTGAACTGGGTTGACCTGGCCCTGATCGCCGCGTCCATCGCCATGTTGTGGTGGGGGCGGGATGTCGACTCCGACGGCGAACCCGATTCGTGGCTCGACGTGGTCATCCGGGCGTTCCTCATCCTGTCCTTCTACGTGGTCATCGTGTCCCTGCGGGCTTGCGCGGGGCCGTAGCCCCGGCACGGACACGCGATGCGGTCCTCGGCGGCACGCCCCGTGTCGAACGCCTCGACCGCCGCAGGGTGCCACGCCGTGACCCCGCACGCGAACCCCCCACCCGGCAGGACGTCCAGCCACGCGCACGTCGGGCACGCGAGGGTCGGCAACTGGCCGACCCGGTCGGGTGGCGGGACGTGCAGTGCCGTCCGCTCGCCGTCGCCCTCGTGCGGGTCTACCCCGTGGACGGTCACCTCGAGGCCGAAGTGCGTCAGTAGCCCCTCGACCTCCCGTCGCTCGTCGGGGGTCATCGTCCCCGTCCACACGGTCATGCGCCCGTCGTGTCGGAGATACTGCCCTCGGGGGATGTCGAGATGTACGGAGGGCTGACCCCGGACGGTCACGGTCACCGACTCCGTGCGGCCCTGTCCCGCCAGGTCGAGATGGCCTTCGCGTCCGACATCACGTCCGTTCCCCATCCTGCGAACTCCACGTCGAACCCTACCCCGGCGGGGACCTCGAGTTCGTCCGTGGCCCCCACGAAGGTGACCATCGACCCGTCGGTGCGGACGACCGTCCCGTTCGACATCAGGGCACCCTCGGGGAGTAGGACGGGCGCGTACCGCCGGTACGTCCTGATGTGGACCCCGTCGTCGGGGCACACGACCACCCGCCACCCGTCGGACGGGCGGGCGAGCGTGGCGCGGATGGATTCGATGGTCGCGGCGACGGCGGACTGTGTCATGTCTCGACTCCCTCGGGGATGTCGTTGGAGTCGAGCGACGCGGCGGCCTTCGCCCCCATCTCGCCCGGCACGTCCAACAGGGTCGACAGCCGACGCGTCGTCCACTGGATGGTGGCGCGGAACGGCTCGAAGGGCTTCTGGTCGCGGGACTTGAGGCACTGGTAGAGGACCTGGTTGTTTTTCGCCAGGTCCTGGTCGATCCAGGATGCCGTGACGATGTCCGCCGACCGCTCCGCCTCGTTCGCGTAGGACAGGAAGGTGAGGTTGTAGACGTTGTTCGTCCCGCCCTCCCGTGCCTTCGTCGCCGCCTTGAACCCCTCGCGGCTGATCTGGAACAGTAGGACGACGGCGATGCCCGACCCACGGTTGAACGACATCGCGAGCCGCTTGCAGTCGCGGATGACCTCGTTCAGGCGGTCGGTCGTGCTGGCCACCCACTTGCGGGGCGACACGAGGAGTGCGTGGTCGACGAAGATGACCGTGAACGGGTCCTTGGCGTACAGGACCTCGGCACGGGCACGGATGTCGGCGACCGTGAAGTCGGACTTGTCGGGGTCGGCGACCTCGATGTGGATGGACCCGTACCCGTTCGCCTTGTCGTTGAAGTCGGGCACCACCACGTCGCGGAGGAACGCCTCCTCGTCGGGGGCCAGCTGCCCGTCGCGGATCTTCTCGTACTCGACCGGCTTGTGGATGAGCCTGAACTTCGGGTGCGACGAGTGCATCGCATACAGGATGCGTCGGCACTGGTTGTACGGCATCTCGAGGCTGAAGATGACCGTGCTGTGGTGGAAGTACACCGCCTGGTTGTACGCCCAGTTCATCATCAGGGTCGACTTCAGGTGGCCCGTGAACGCCGCGTGGATCCACAGTTCGTTCCGCTTCGCACCCTTCAGCCCGTCGTCCATCTGCTTCAGGCCGGTGAAGTTGCCGATGCCCGCAAGCGGATCGAGCTTGATGCGGTCGTACTCCTCCATGAAGTCCGCACCGTCCGACGTGACGTCGCCCGACAGACGCACGCCCGACGCCGGGGTGACGACCTCGTGTGCCTGGTCCATCAGGTACCGCATCGCGTCCACCGCGCCCCGCAGGATGCGGTCGGGGGTGCCCTTCTCCCCCTTGATGGTCAACGACTCGTTCAGGATGCGCCCGGCATCCAGTAGGGCGTCCCGCACGACGCGACGGCGTCGGTCGTCGAGGACGGCCTCGAGGTGGACGTGGAAGTTGCCCCGCGTCAGCAGCGGCGACAGGGACACGAACTCGAGGTGGTCGACGACCGACTTCGAGTTCGTCCGCACGAACTGCTCGCGGAGCGTCGCGTAGACCGGCACCATTTTGTGCTGGTACACGAAGTCCCGCACCCACGCCCAGACCGCACGCTCCTCGTCGTTCTCGAACTCGACCTTCGACGAGTCGAGCTCGCGGAAGTTCTCGAGTAGCAGGTCGCCGTTCTCCGTCGGGGACATGACGAACGTCGACCGCAGCAGCGGTGCCGTCCCGGTCAGTGTGGGCTTCCTACTCATTTACGCTTTCCCCCGCCAGTGTCGCCGAACATCAGGTCGCGCACGGACCGCGACCCACCACTGTTACCCGCCGCCGGTGGGGTGGGGGACCCCGACGGTCGCG
>RFZO01000199.1 GCA_009920715.1 Actinomycetota bacterium
CGGGATCGTGGGGTTTCTCGGCGTTCCCGTGGCCCAGCAAGTCGACCCCTATGACACTGCGCCCGCCGTCCTCGAGCAGCGCATCCATCCCCGTGGACTGCCAGGTCTCCCTGAACGAGCCGGCCCAGCCGTGGACGAGCACGACGGGTATGTCCGCAGGACCGCTCATGCCCACACGGTAGTCTCGAGACGCCCTATGCGCTTCCTCCAGAGCCCGCCCGCGCACGACCTGACCTACAACGACGTGTTCATGGTCCCCAGCATGTCGACAGTGCCCAGCCGCCTGGACGTGGATCTCCGCACCCCTGATTCGCTCGGCACCAACATCCCCGTGGTCGTGTCCAACATGACGGCTGTCGCCGGACGGAGAATGGCAGAGACAGTCGCCCGTCGTGGCGGGCTCGTGGTGCTGCCCCAGGACATCCCCCTGGACATCATCGAGCAGGTGGTGTCGTACGTGAAGTCGCGCCACGCCGTGTTCGAGACCCCCATCACCCTCGGACCCACTGACACGCTCGGCGAGGCACTTTCCCTCATCCACAAGAGGGCGCACGGTGCCGTGGTCGTGGTGGACGACGAGGGGCGTCCGGTGGGCATCTTCACGGAGCACGACGCCGCCGGTTACGACAGGTTCACGCAGCTGAAGAACGTGATGAACCCGGACATCGTCTCGGTGCCGGACACAGCGGGCATCGTCGACATCCACGACCAGCTGGTGGACCAGAGGCTGAGCTTCGCCCCGGTTGTCGACGGTACAGGCCGCCTTGTGGGCAGCGTCACGCGCCGCGGCGCCCTCCGCAGCACCATGTACGCGCCAGCCGTGGACACCCAGGGCCGTCTCCTCACGTCGGTGGCTGTCGGCATCAACGGCGATCCCGGTGCGCGCGCGCGGGCGCTGGTTGCCATGGGCGTGGACGTTCTCGTCATCGACACTGCGCACGGCCACCAGGAACGAATGATCAGGGCCATCGAGTCTGTGCGGAAGGCGGCCCCGGGAACGCCGATCGTGGCCGGAAACGTGGTCACCCACGACGGGACACGGGACCTCATCAACGCAGGCGCCGACGTGGTGAAGGTCGGCGTGGGACCAGGAGCCATGTGCACCACCCGCATGATGACCGGCGTCGGTCGCCCGCAGTTCTCCGCGGTCCTCGACTGCGCAGAGACCGCACGCGAGATGGGCAAGCACGTGTGGGCCGACGGGGGAGTCCGCTACCCGCGCGACGTGGCCCTCGCCCTGGCCGCCGGTGCATCGAGTGTGATGCTCGGTTCCTGGCTGGCCGGCACCTACGAGTCCGCCGCCGACACCCTGCGTGACACCGAGGGGCGTCTGTACAAGGAAAGCTTCGGTATGGCCTCGAACCGGGCTGTCCGCAACCGCACCCGCACCGAGACCGCCTTCGAGCGGGCCAAGAAGGAACTCTTCGAGGAGGGCATCAGCACTTCGCGCATGTACCTCGACCCTGCCAGGCCAGGGGTGGAGGACATCATCGACCAGATCGTCGCGGGACTGCGGTCCTCATGCACCTACGCAGGGGCATCAACCATCGACCAGTTCCGCGAACGGGCAGTGGTCGGGGTGCAGAGTTCGGCGGGCTACGACGAAGGCCGCCCGCTCGGCACCAGCTGGTGACAGGTGCGGGTCATCGCCATCGACGGACCTGCCGGTGCCGGCAAGTCGACCGTGGCACGCCGTGTCGCCGCGGCAACCGGGCTCCCGTTCCTCGACACCGGGGCGATGTACCGGTGCGTCGCCCTCTCGGTGCTGCGGCATTCGGTGGACCCGAACGACCATGACGCCACTGCTGCCGTCGCGCGCCGGTTGGAGGTGCGGGTGGACGGCGAGAAGGTCGAGATGGACGGCGAGGACGTTTCCTCCGCCATCCGCGAACCCGGGGTGAACTCCGTGGTGAGCGTGATCGCGGCCCACGGCGGGGTGCGTGACGTCATGCGCGGCGCGCAGCGCGAATGGGCCACCCGTGCGGGTGGCGGCGTCGTCGAGGGCAGGGACATCGGCACCGTCGTCTTCCCGGACGCCGACGTGAAGATCTTCCTGACCGCGTCACCCATGCGGAGGGCGGCCCGCAGGGTCGAACAGTCCGGCGGGGACATCCACGAGGTCGCCAGGTCCATCGAGGACCGCGACAGGATCGATTCGACCCGGCAGGACAGTCCGTTGCGACCCGCGGAGGGGAGCATCACCGTGGACTCCAGCGACATGACGGTCGACCAGGTGGTCGAGGCAATCGTGCGGCACTACCGCGACAAGTGCGGGGAGGACCGCTGATGGCAGAGGTCGACAGTCGTCTCGCCGGGAGTTCCGCCCTCAGTCGGGGCTTCTACGCGTTGGTCAGGTCGCTCGTCGTCCTGCTGTGCGTCATCGTCACCCGGGTGCGTGTCCACGGAAGGGAGAACATCCCTCGGCAGGGGGCGTTCGTGCTGGCGCCAATCCACCGGTCGAACATCGACACTCCTCTTGCCGCCGCGGTGACCCGGCGACGCATGCGTTTCATGGGCAAGGACTCGCTGTGGCGCACGCAACCCATCGGCTGGGTGCTGTCGGCGCTCGGTGGCTTCCCGGTGTCCAGGGGCACCGCTGACCGCGAGGCTCTCAAGCGTTGCGTCGCGGTCCTCTCGATGGGGGAGCCTCTCGTGTTGTTTCCTGAGGGCACCCGTCAGAGCGGGCCGACCGTCCACCCGCTGTTCGACGGGGCGGCGTACGTCGCAGTGAAGGCGGGAGTCCCGATCATCCCGGTTGGAATCGGCGGATCGGAGAGGGTGATGCCGAAGGGCTCGAAGATGATCCACCCGAGAAAGTGCGTGCTGGTGGTCGGGGCCCCCATCACGGTCGCACTGGACGCCGAGGGACGGGTGCCGCGGTCCGCCGTCAAGGACGTCACCGAGAGGCTGTCGGGCTCGCTCCAGATCCTCTTCGACGAGGCACAGCGCCTGGCCGGCGCAGACTGACCCGCGTTCTCTCAGCTGAGGAAAGCGGACATCAGGCGGACCAGCCTCGCGGGGTCGTCCGCTCCGCACAGTTCTCTCGCGCTGTGCATCGACAGCTGCGGCACACCCACGTCGATGCACTCGATCCCGAGACGCGTGGCCGTGATGGGGCCGATCGTGGAGCCGCAAGGCATGTTGTTGCGCGAGACGAAGGTCTGCAACGGGACGTCGGCAACCTCCGCCGTCCGGCGGATCAGGGCCGCACCGCGCGAGGTGGTGGCGTAGCGTTGGTTGCCGTTCAGCTTGAGCGCGGGACCGCGGTTGATGAGAGGTGCGTGCCGTGGATCGTGGCGCTCCACGTAGTTCGGGTGCACGGCATGCGCGTTGTCCGCCGACAGGCAGAAGCTGCGGGACATCGCGTCGTGACGTGCGGCGACGCCCAGGCCCTCGGCCTCGCAGACCGCCGAGATGACGGACTCGAGCAACGGCCCGCCCGCCCCCGTGGTGCTGTCCGACCCGACCTCCTCGTGGTCGTTCAGCACGATCACGAGGTGATGCTCGCCCTGTGGCGCACCGGCAAGTGCCTTCACCGCCGCCCAGCACGACAGCTGGTTGTCGAGCCTCGCGCTCGCGAGAAGAGTCGCGTCAGCGCCGATCAATGCCGCGGGGGTGACGTCGAACAGGTGTGCATCGAAAGCGGCCACCTGCTCCACG
>RFZO01000200.1 GCA_009920715.1 Actinomycetota bacterium
GCTGGTTGATCGCATCAACGCCAAGTATCGCCAGAAGGACGTCAAGATGGCCTTCTGTCAGCACATCGTGGAACACAAGGTCCCGCTTCCTATCCACGCGCCTACGGTGGACGATGCGCGCATCGCGTTCACGAACCTTCGTGCGTTGCGGCACCCGTTCGATGTCATCAAGCCGTTCAAGGAGTTCAAACCACGGGTGCCGTATCGACACATCGACGGCATCGAGACTGTGGTGGTTCGCAACAGCTCATCGAACGACGCGTCCAACCACTTCCAGTGGGCGAACCGGATGCAGTGCGGTGGGTGGGGTGACCCGTCACCCATCGAGGCTTGGTCGTCGGTCAAGGCCCTCTACAACATGCGGTGGACATTCTGGTCGTTGGATCGTGGTGGACCCACTTCACGCAAGGTGTGGCGCACAAGCTTCCTGAACAGCTCGGGTGGGATGTACCAGGCCGCCCAGTTCCGCCCGTCCGCCGCCAAGTCGCTGTACGGATGGCTGGGTGGCGGGGTTGTCGTTGACCCGTCTTGTGGGTGGGGTGACCGCCTGTGTGGGTTCTACGCCACTGAAACGACGACCAGGTATGTCGGCTGCGACCCGAACCCCGACACCTGGGCCATCTACCGAAAGCAGTGCCTGGCGTACGAAGGCTGGCTGGGCAACGCAAACCCTACGGTGAACGACATCACGGTCAACGGTCGGCCCGCGTTCCGAATCCAGGGGGTCAAGGACGTCACCATCGTCAATGGCCCGTTCGAGGACATCCCATGGATGGACCTGATGCCGGATGGTGCGGACATCGTGTTCACATCACCTCCGTACTTCTCGACCGAACGGTACGCCTCCCACACTGACAAGGCCGAAGACCAGTCATGGTCCCGGTACACCACCTTCGACGGATGGCGTGACCACTTCTACTTCCATGTCATCAAGGTGTCGGGTGACCTCGTTCGGAAGCGCGACGGCATCGTCCTGCTGAACATCGCCGACCCACTCATCGGACTCGGCAAGAACAAGGTGCGGCATGAGGCGTGTGACCCCGGTGTGGACTACGCCCAGTCAATCGGGATGCGGTACGTCGGGGCGTCTGGGTTGGAACTGTCCCTTCGCCCGTCGTCCAGCACTGACCGGTCGGGCCTGAAACAGGGCGCGTTCATCGAACCCATCTGGATGTTCACCTGGGGTCGGGATTGCCCCGCCGCCCCGGTTTCAGATGTCGAACATATGTTGGGGGATGCTTCGGACATGTCGTTCGATGACGACGGCCCGGTGGGCGGGGATGCCCCTTCCACCGGGGGGGCGGTGGAACCAGACCCCGCGTATGACCTGCTCGACATGATGGGTTTCCCCGAATGATTCGTCTCGTCTGGCGCACTGATGTCCACCTGTCCGACAACCCACCGTCGTCCCGCAAGGACGACTGGTCGGCGGCGGTGCTGGACAAGCTGCGCCAGGTCGGCGAGGTCGCCCGGCGCGTGAACGCCGCAGCCGTCATCGACGGGGGTGATTTTTTCCACGTCAAGTCGCCCAGCCGCAACACGCACGAACTCATCCGCCGCACGGCGGAGGTTCATCGGGCGTACCCGTGCCCCGTGTACGCGAACGTGGGGAACCACGACTGCGTCTACGGCGACTACGGCTACCTCGACCAGCAGCCCCTGGGCGTCCTGTTCGCGACGGGGGTGTTCAACCGCCTGTACGACGAGCATGAGGCCGTGTTCGTCCGCGACGGGGTCAAGGTGCGCGTGGTCGGGGTTCCGTACCACGGCACCACGTACGACCTCGACCGCTTCCACCGCATCCGCAAGGGGGACGAGGATGTCCTGGTGTGCGTCGCGCACGTCCTCGCGTCTGCGAAGGGTGGGTCGATGTTCGAGGGCGAGGACATCCTCGCGTACGACGCCCTCCCCGCCTTCGATCCGGACGTGTTCTGCTTCGGACACTGGCACAAGGACCAGGGGGTCGAGGTCGTCGGGGGCAAGACCATCGTCAACATCGGCAGCCTCACCCGTGGGTCGCTGTCCCAGGACGAGGTGGAACGGCGTCCCGCGTGTGCCGTGATGTCGTTCGCCCCCGGTCAGCCCCCGCAGGTCCAGGTTGTGCGCCTACGGGTTCGACCCGCCCCGGAGGTGTTCGACATCGCGGGTCGTGCGCGTGCGGAGGCCCGTACCTCGACCGTCGATGCGTTCGCCGAGTCCGTCCGAGCGCGGCTGGCGTCGGAGCGGGGACGGGATGTGGCGGACGTTGTCGCCGGTCTGGATGTCCCCGACAAGGTTCGGGAACGGGTGCTGATGTACCTGGAACGTGCGGGCGGGTGACACGGGTATCGTCCCGTGACGGAGGGATCGTGGCCCGCGAGTTCACCCTTTACTGGACCAGTCTCGAGATGTACGAGGCCTGCCCACAGAAGTACTTGTGGTCCCGCGGGTGGGGAACCCTCGACGTGGGGGGTGGTCCCGGTCGCCCGAAGCCCCTCCCCGTCAGGGACTCCGGGCACCACCGGATGATGGGAACGGCAATCGGCAAGGTGGTCGAGGACTTCTACAACCTCGAATTGTGGCGTGACCCGAAGGGGCTGTCCGACCGCCTTGCGGAACGGGCCGAGAAGGAGATCCTACTGGAGCTCGCCCGTGGGTACGTCGACTACCGCGTTGCGCCGTCCAAGGCCGAGATGGTGAAAATCTGCCGCGACGGTGTCGTCGGATTCCTCCGCACGGTCAAGCACGACCGACTCCTCGGCCCCTACTCCCGCGCCGAGGTCAACCTCATGGGTCGGGTCGACGCCAGCACCCCCGTGGGTGGGCGTGCCGACATCATCGTGACCCGTGAGGACACGGGGACGAGCATCCTCGACGGGAAGAACAGTCAGTCGAAGGGCAAGTACACCGATCCCGACCAGTTGCGGTGGTACGCGATGTGCTTCCGTCTGGTCCACGGCCGACTCCCCGACCGCCTCGGGTTCGTCTACTTCCGCTACCCCGCCGACCCCGATGCGGGGGTGTCGGGCGTGGACTGGATTCCGTTCACGGAGGGCGATGCCGATGGCCTGGCGGCCCGCGCGGTCGCCGGTCTGACGGGGATGAAGGCCGAGCGGTTCGACCCCACCCCTTCCCCGAAGACCTGCAAGTTCTGCGACTTCGAGACGGTGTGCGACGCCAGGCAGACGCAGAAGGCGAACAGGGCGTCCAGGCGGTCGAAGGGCGGGGACGACGACTTCCCCACCGGGTTCGTCGATCTGGGGTTCGACTCCGGGGGTACGGGTGGTGGTGGCAATGGGGGTGATGGCGCGGCTGGCTCATCTGGTACTGCTAATACCGGTGGTGGTGGAGGTGGAGGAGGTGCTCAAGCAAGCGGAACTGGCGATGGCGGCTCCGGCGGTTCCGGTATCGTAATTATTTCATGGAGTTAATTTATGCAAGACAAAATTTATCGTATGGTTGGCATTGACACAGCAATGGAATTGCTTCGCCCCGGTGCAAAATGGGAAATCTCAAACACGATGTTTACGCGTTGGGAAGATCCTCGACCATGCCCTGCGATAGAAGAAGTGTTTGCAACGATTGACAAGATCCGTGCATTTGAAGATTCCATAGACACCGTTTGGTTGCCAGAGCAGTACACAGCCATTAAAGGTCACAACGACATGATCCAAAAGGCT
>RFZO01000003.1 GCA_009920715.1 Actinomycetota bacterium
CGTGCACGAGATGTACGGCTTGTGTCTGTACCGGGCAGGGCAGTGGAAGAAGGCCGCCGAGGAACTCGAGCGTGCACTCGTGCTGAACCCGGACTGGATCTTCAACCACGCGGTGCTGGCGGACTGCTACAGGGCGCTCGGCAACCACCAGCGCGTGGAGGAACTCTGGAAGGAGGTCGCCGCGGCGTCACCCAACCCGGAGTTGATGGCCGAGGCACGGATCGTCCATGCGGGTTCCCTCGCTGACCGTGGCCACCTGCAGGAGGCACTGTCGTTCATGGAGAAATCCGCCCAGGACGTGAACCGGCCCGCCGAGCACCACCTGCGCCAGTGGTACGTGGTGGGTGACCTGCACGACAGGTTGGGCAACGTGATCGAGGCGCGCCGGTTCTTCGAGCGCGTGGCCTCGCACGAACCAGGTTTTGCCGATGTCGTGGAGAGGCTTGCCGCACTGGGCGGCTGAGAGGCCACATGACCCCCAAAGGGAGGTCACAGTGGCAGGAAAAGACGCAGCAGCGAAGGGGCATGGACCGGCGGGCGACGTGAACGTCGTGGTGGTCGTAGGGGAGGTGAGTCGTGACGCAACGGTCACCGAGGCCGGTGACGGACGGGTGTTCACCTCGTTCGACGTGGTGTGTCGGGGTGCCGACGGTCGCACTGTGGTCCCCGTCACTCTCGAGGCGGACAACCCGCTCACGGCAGGCACCAGGGTTGCCGTGTTCGGGACGGTGAACAAGCGTTTCTACGCGGCCGGTGCGGGCCTCGCGTCGCGCACAGATGTGCGCGCCGACAGAGTCACGGTCGTGCGCCGTCCCGCCCAGTTGGTGCGTCTGATGCAGGGCGTCGCCGATGACCTGCTGGGCCGCTGAGTAATGTGGTCGGCACCCGGCCGGACTATCGAGGTGCCACATGAACAACGAGCAGTTGACCCGCATGCGTGAGGGGAAGGGCTTCATTGCCGCACTCGACCAGAGCGGCGGGAGCACCCCCAAGGCATTGAAGCTCTACGGAATCGAGGAGTCGTCGTACTCCGGCGAGGACCAGATGTTCGACCTCATGCACGCGATGCGCACGAGGATGATCCTCAGCCCCTCCTTCAACGGGGATCGCGTGCTGGGAGCCATCCTGTTCGAGGGCACGATGGACCGCCAGATCGAGGGTGTCGGCTCGGCCGAGTACCTGTGGAACGCGAAGAAGGTCATCCCTTTCCTGAAGGTCGACAAGGGTCTCGCCGACGAATCGGACGGTGTCCAGGTCATGAAGCCCATGCCGCAGCTCGACGAGTTGTGCGCGCGCGGCGTGGCCAAGGGGATCTTCGGCACCAAGATGAGGTCGGTCATCAAGGCGGCGAGCGCCTCGGGAATCGAGGCCGTCGTGGCCCAGCAGTTCGAAGTCGCCCGCCAGATCATCGGTCACGGGTTGGTGCCCATCATCGAGCCCGAGGTGGACATCAACATCCCCGACAAGGGTGCCGCCGAGGCCATCCTCAGGGCATCCATCGCCGCACACCTCGACTCTCTGTCAGCAGACCAGCCGGTCATGCTGAAGCTCACCATTCCCGACACCGACAACCTCTATGCGGACTTCGTCTCGCATCCGCGGGTCGTCAGGGTGGTTGCCCTGTCGGGCGGCTACAGCCGGGAGGACGCGAACGCGAAGCTTTCGCGCAACAGGGGAATGATCGCAAGTTTCTCCCGTGCGCTTTCAGAGGGTCTGTCGGCGCAGCAGAGCGACAAGGAGTTCGACTCGGTGCTCGATGCCACCATCGCGGGCATCTACGCAGCCTCCATCACCTGACGCGTCGGCCCCCGGTGGGGTCGGAGCTCAACCGGCGGAAGACTCCAGCGGTCGCCACACGATGCCGGTGAGCAGTTTGGGCGTGAAGAAGGTGGACTTGGGCGGCATCAGCTCACCCGTGTCCGCGGTGCGGCGGATCTCGCGGAGCGACACCGGCCGGATGAGCACGGCACAACCCGCCTCGCCGGCAGCCAGTCGGGCGAGGACGTCGCCCACCCCGTGCTGGTAGGTCACGTCGCTCATCAGGTCCCCGAGAGCGTGTTCCAGCCGCGCACTGTCCATGTCGCGCACCCCCGCGAAGGTTTCCTCGCGCGGGGCGAGGAACGTGCCGTTGCCGTCGCTGTCCACGAGGCACAGGCAGCCGCGCCTGTCCATCTCGGCGATGGTCGACTGGTCCACTCTCCCCGCGGGGCTGGCCTCGTAGTGGTTGCCGATGCGCGCCAGCACTTCCGCGGCGGAGTGGTCCTTCACGAGGCGGTGGATGGCGGCGATGCTGAGCTGCTCGGCAACGAGTTCGGCAACGTACGTCATCGTGAGTTCGGCGGGGCCCCGGCCTTCCGATGCGCGCCTCTCGTCGCGGTACGTGCGGCTGATGGCATAACGGTGGTGCCCGTCAGCGATCAGCACCGGGTTCGACGACACAGCGGACGAGATGGCGGCGATGCGCCCCGGGTCAGTCACGCGCTCGGCGGTGTGGGTGACACCCGAGATGTCCGTGACCTCGGCGACGGTCTCGCCCCGTTCCTGCAGCAGCGCCGTGAGACCCTCCGTGAGGGACAGTCCCCACACCGGGCTGAGGTTCGCCGCGGTTGCCCGCGTCAGGTCGAGTCTGTCCGTCTTTGCCTTCGGTGTGGTCCTCTCGTGCGGGAGCACGCCGCCCGCACCCTCGTCCACCACCTCGAGTGCACCGATCACACCGACGGTCTCCCGGTTCCTGCCGGCATCGTCCACGAACCTCATCCTGTAGAGGGTGAACGTGGGGTCCGGGTCCACCCGCACCGTGCCGTCGCTGAGCCAGCGCGACAGGACATCCGCGGAGTTCGCGTAGCGCGACTCTCCGTCGCGCTCGACCGGGTAGTCGACATGGACGATGTTCGCCGGGTGTGACGCCGCGAGCCGGTCGCGCTCGGTCTCGTCGAACACGTCGTAGGGGGGAGAGACGAGGGGTGCGATGTCGCCCGGCGCGCCGAGTGCGTACCTGGCGGCGCGGAACGGTTCGAAGCGTGGCACTCACAAAGGGTGGCAGGATTGAGCCCCATGGACAAAACCGCGCCGCCGAAGGTGCTGCTCTGCGACCTCGACGGTGTGGTCTGGCTGGCCCACCGCCCCGTGCCCGGTTCGGTGGATGCGCTCGTCGCCGCGGCCCGGGCGGGCGTGGAGATTCTCTACGTCACGAACAACTCGTTCTCGACGGTGGCGGAGCAGGAGGCCCACCTGGCGGCCATCGGAGTGGACGCGGCGGGGAGAGTCGTCACTTCTGCGATGTCGGCCGCGTCCGTGCTCACCCCCGGCGGTCGGGTGCTCGTGTGCGGAGGGGCCGGGTTGCGCGAGGAGGTGTCGCGCGCGGGGTGCGAGATGGTGGTCGCCCACGAGAACCCCGGACGCGTGGATGACTACAGCGACGTGGTGGTGGGGCTCTACCGCGAGTTCGACTACACGGTTCTCACCGATGCCATGCGCGCCGTGCGCTCGGGGGCGCGGCTCGTGGGGAGCAACGCCGACCATTCGTACCCGACGCCCACGGGTCAGCTGCCCGGCGGCGGTTCGGTGCTGGCCGCGATCGCCACGGCGGCGTCCGCCACGCCTGTGGTCACGGGAAAGCCGCACGAGCCGATGGCGCGCCTCGTGCGTTCCCGTTTTCCCGGTGTTGAGCCGGACGATTTCCTGATGGTGGGGGACAAGGCCTCCACCGACGGGGCGTTCGCCGCAACAATCGGTTGCCGGTTCGCTCTCGTCCTCTCGGGCGTCGACTCGGCAGCTGATGCCCCGCCCGGTGCCCTCGTGGCTGACGACCTGGCCGCGGTCATCCGGGCGGTGACGTGACGGGAGGTCCGTCGGTGCGCCCGCCTGTCATCGTTACGCTCGAATCGTGAGGATCAGGCTCGACTCCGCGATGGTGAAGCGCGGACTCGTGTCCACCCGTTCGGAGGCGGCACAGCTGATCGCGGAGGATGCCGTGACCGTGTCGGGGTCGCCCGCCTCGAAGGCATCCCGCCTGGTGGGGCCGGGCGAGCCGATCGAGATCGTGCGCCAGAAGCGGTTCGTCAGCCGCGGCGGGGAGAAACTCGAGGGTGCTCTCGCTGTTTTCGGGGTTGACGTGACGGGCCGTTCGGCGCTGGACGCAGGTTCGTCCACCGGGGGTTTCACAGACTGCCTCCTGCAGCACGGTGCCTCGAGGGTGTTCGCCGTGGACGTGGGGCGGAACCAGCTCCACGAGAGGATCGCGACCGATCCCCGCGTCACGTGGCGCGAGGGCGTGAACGTGCGCGACCTCACCGCCGCTGACCTGCCGTTCGCGTGCTCGCTGCTCGTTGCCGACCTCTCGTTCATCTCGCTCGTGACGGTCATGCCCGCTCTCTCGTCGCTCGTGACCCCGTCGGGCGGCCACGGCGCGGAGATGGTGCTCCTCGTGAAGCCCCAGTTCGAGGTGGGGCGCGAGGAAGCATCGCGGGGGCGCGGTGTCATCACGGACCCGTTTCTCCACAGGGCCTCCGTCGACAAGGTCTCGGCGGCCGCAGTCGCGTCCGGCTGGACGGTGGCGGGGGAGACCGTGTCGCCCCTGAAGGGCCAGGACGGCAACACCGAGTTTCTCCTCCATCTCCGGGACCCTGCCCGGTCGTAGGTTGTAGGCATGGGTCGAGTCGGGATTGCCATCCACCGGTTCCGTGAGGACGCAGTCGCCACGGGCCGGGAGATCATCGAGTGGTGCGCCGCCCACGGGCATGTCCCTGTCGTGGCGGCGGCTGACCTGCCGACACTGAGCGCCTCGGGAGGCCTGCCCGGTGTGGAGACCGATGACCTCCTGGAGGGGATCGACGTCCTCGTCTCCATCGGCGGCGACGGGACCATGCTGCGTTCCGTGCGAACCCTCGACGGCAGGCCGGTTCCCGTCATCGGCGTGAACGTCGGCCTGCTCGGGTACCTGACCGCCGTCGAGCAGGGCCAGGCTGTCGACGCGCTCGAGGCCTTCATGTCCGGCGCCGAGGGGAGGGACTTCCATCTCGACGACAGGATGCTCGTGCGTGTCCGCGTGTGGTCGTCCGGCTCCTACCTCGGCGAACGGCGCGCACTGAACGAGGTGGTGGTGGAGAAGAAGGAGGCGGGACACACAGTGAGGGTCGCGGTGGAGATCGACGGGGCCGCCTTCAGCACCTACGCCGCGGACGGGCTGATCGTCGCCTCACCCACCGGATCCACCGCGTACTCGATGTCCGCCCGCGGCCCGATCCTCTCGCCGCGGATGAGGGCGCTCCTCGTCACGCCCGTCTCGCCCCACATGTTGTTCGACCGCTCGCTCGTCCTCGACCCTTCCGAGCGCATCCGCATCGAGGTCACGGGACACAGGCACGTGAACGTTGCCGTTGACGGAGAGCTCATGCACTCACTGCGGCCGGGGGATGTGGTGGAAGTGGATGCAGCGGAGGAGACGGCCCGTTTCGTGCGGTTCGAGGGCATGCGGTTCCACCAGATCCTCAAGTCGAAGTTCGGTCTGGCGGACCGCTGATGCTGGTCGAACTGGCCATCGAGAACCTCGGGGTCATCGAGCGCGTCAGTCTCACGTTCGGCCCCGGCTTCACGGTTGTCACGGGCGAGACGGGGGCGGGCAAGACAATGCTCGTCGAGGCCATCAATCTTCTCGTCGGGGCCCGTGCCGACGCCACTGTCGTGCGCGCCGGGTGCGAAGAGGCACGCGTGGAGGCCCGTTTCGTCAGGACATCCCAGGACGGTGCCGAGAGCGAGGTCATCCTCGCCCGCGTGGTGGCGAAGGAGGGGCGCTCCAGGGCCTACGTGGACGGCCGCATGGCCACGGTGTCACAGCTGGCCGAGATCGGGGCGGAGCTGGTGGACATCCACGGCCAGCACGCGCACCAGCGCCTGCTCGGTGCCGCTGTCCAGCGCGAGGCGCTCGACCGCTTTGCCGGAGTCGACCTGTCCGGGTTGCGGTCGGCGCGCGAGAAGGTCACCGAGATCGATGCCGGTCTCGCCGCCCTCGGCGGCGACGAGAAGACACGGGCGCGCGAGATCGACCTGCTGGAGTTCCAGGTGGGTGAGATTCACGGTGCCGCAATCCTGTCGGCTGATGAGGAGGCCGAACTCGGGCGCGAGGAGGACCTCCTCGCCGACGCCACCAAGCACCGGGACGCGTTGTGGGCAGCAGCGGACGCGCTCGGTGCCGACGACGGTGCGCTCGACTCGATCGGTTCTGCCGTCCGGGCACTCGGCACCCTCGAGGGCCTGGGGAGTCTGAGGGAACGGATCGTGTCACTTTCTGCCGAGGCATCAGACGTGGTCGCCGAACTGCGCGCCGCAGCGGAGGCCTCCGAGGAGAACCCCGAGCGCCTCGCGGCCGTGAGGGCCAGACGCCAGTTGCTGCGGGACCTGATGCGCAAGTACGGCGACTCCCTCGGCGACGTGATCCGATTCGGCGACGAGGCCGCCGTCCGGCTGGCCGAACTGGCCGGGTATGCGGACCGTGTGGCGGAACTCAACGCGGCGCGGGAGAAGGCCCTGCGCGCGCTGCATGCCGAGCAGGTGAAGGTGGGTGATTCCCGGCGAAAGGCCGCCCCGGCACTGGGAAAGGCAGTCGAGGGGCACCTGCGCACCCTTGCCCTGCCGCACGCCGAGGTGATCGTGTCGGTCGGGGACCGCGAGGCAGACCCGGCCGGCGAAGCCGTCGCGTTCCTTCTCGCCGCAAACCCCGGTTCGGAGCCGTTGCCGCTCACCAAAGTGGCAAGCGGCGGCGAGCTCGCCCGCACAATGCTCGCCATACGGCTCGTGCTGTCTGATGACCCCGGCACCATGGTGTTCGACGAAGTCGACGCGGGCATCGGTGGGTCGGCAGCCGTCGCGGTGGCCGCCGCACTGCGCACCCTCGGCGAACGGCACCAGGTGTTCGCGGTCACCCACCTGCCGCAGGTCGCGGCGAGTGCTCACCACCACGTTGCCGTGTCCAAGGAAGTTGCCAAGGGCAAGACGTACGGGTCGGCGGTGGTGCTGGGGGAGGACGAGCGGGTCAGCGAGGTCGCGCGGATGCTGTCGGGGGGAGTCGCCGACGAATCCGCCACCACCCACGCGCGGGATCTCATCGCCACGCTCTCCGCCGGCCGCGCAAAGGGTCGCAAGCCCTCACGGTGAGCATGACGTGCCCGGAGCGGCGATGGGGTAGGATGACCTCCCGTTAGTGATTCGAACCTGGCGGGAGACCGGATGCCCAAGCACATTTTCGTGACCGGTGGGGTGGCGAGCTCACTCGGCAAGGGTCTCACCGCCTCCTCGCTCGGCCGTCTGCTGAAGATGCGCGGCCTGCGCGTGACGATGCAGAAGCTCGACCCGTACATCAACGTCGACCCGGGCACCATGAACCCGTTCGAGCACGGGGAGGTGTTCGTCACCGACGACGGCGGGGAGACCGACCTCGACCTCGGCCACTACGAGCGATTCATCGACGAGAACCTGACCCGCAGCTCGAACGCCACCACAGGTTCCATCTACCAGGCGGTGCTCGCGGCCGAGCGGCGGGGTGACTACCTGGGCAAGACGGTCCAGGTGATCCCCCACATCACGGACGAGATCAAGCGCCGCATCAGGCGGATCGCCACCGAGGACACCGATGTGGTCATCACCGAGGTGGGCGGCACGGTGGGCGACATCGAGATCCTCCCGTTCCTGGAGGCCATCCGGCAGTTCCGCAACGAGGCGGGCCGCGACAACGTGTGCTACCTGCACGTGACCCTGGTGCCCTTCATCGGACCGAGCGGCGAGCAGAAGACCAAGCCCACCCAGCACAGTGTGACCGAACTTCGCTCGCGGGGCATCCAGCCGGATGTGATCGTGTGCCGCAGCGAGAAGCCGCTGAGCGACGGGTTGAAGCGCAAGATCTCGAACATGTGCGACGTGGACGTGCGCGCCGTCATCAACGCGGCCGACGCCCGGAACATCTACGAGCTGCCGCTCATCCTCCACGAGGAGGGTCTCGACGGTTTCGTGTGCGACCTGCTGCGGATCGAGGGCGATGTCGACCTCACGTCGTGGGAGTCACTCGTGGCCCAGGTCGACGCATCGGTGGCGCCGGTGAAGATCGGGTTGATCGGCAAGTATGTGGAGCTGCAGGATGCGTATCTCTCCGTGGTGGAGAGTCTCAAGCACGCCGGGTTCCACCATTCGGCCAAGGTCGAGATCGACTGGATCCAGGCCGAGGACGTCGAGGGACTGCTCGCGTCCGGCCGACTCGACGGGCTCGACGGCATGGTCATCCCCGGCGGATTCGGGGCACGCGGGATCGAAGGGAAGATCGCCGCGGCGGCGTACGCGCGGGAGAACAGGATTCCGTGCCTCGGTCTGTGCCTCGGCATGCAGGTGATGACCATCGAGTTCGCCCGTCACGTGCTCGGCCTCGCCGACGCGAACAGCACCGAGTTCGAGCCGTCCACCACGAACCCGGTCATCGACCTGATGAACGACCAGCGCGACGTCACCGACAAGGGCGGCACAATGCGCCTCGGGGCGTACTACGCGGTCCTCCAGCCGGGCACGAAGGTGGCCGAGGCGTACGGCGAGACGGTGGTCAGCGAACGACACAGGCACCGCTACGAGTTCAACTACAACTACCGCTCCCGCTTCGAGGAGGCCGGCTTCGTCTGCAGCGGCACCTCCCCGGACAAGCGACTGGTCGAGTTCGTCGAGGCATCCGATCATCCGTTCTGGGTGGGCACCCAGGCCCACCCAGAGTTCAAGAGCCGCCCCGACCGGCCGCACCCGCTGTTCAGGGAACTGATCGCGGCCGCGCTCGTCCACCGCGGGGTCCGCACCGGCGCTGCCGCGGCACAGAAAGCCTGATGTCCCGGTCTGACGGCACGCCCGGGGGGTTCCGGACCGAATCCCTCCACACCGTGCACGACTGGACCTACTCGCGGCTCGTGACGCGCACCGTGGTGGCCCCGTCCGGGGACAGGTTCTCGCGCACCTACGTGGACTCGCCCGGCGCGGTGGCCGTGGTCGCCGTGACGCCTGACGACCGCATCATCCTGGTCGACCAGTACAGGGCAACCGTCGACGGATGGGTGACCGAGATTCCCGCGGGCATGAGGGACGTGGAGGGGGAGGATCCTCTCCTCACGGCGCAGCGCGAACTTGCCGAGGAGGCCGGTTTCACCGCGACCGAATGGCAGTCGCTCGGGTCGGCTCACGGCGGGCGACTCCACGCCCCACGGGCCTGAGGAGCACGAGATGACGGTCAGCAGCGTGCCCTTCGACGACGCGGTGCGGATGGCGGTCGACGGCACGATCACGGACTCCAAGTCCGTGGCCGGGATTCTCCGTGCCGCCCGCCTGCTGGGCAGGTGACGGTGTCCCGCCCCGGGACGGGAGACGAAGACGCCGCGGAGGCATTCCTCACGTGGCTGCGCGTGGAACGCGGGCGTGCGGCAAACACTGTCGCCTCGTACCGCAGGGACCTGCGGTTGGCCGGCGAGTGGCTCTCCGGCAACGGTGAGTCACTTCTCGGTGCGACCCCCGCGGGTCTCGCGTCCCTCGTGGCTCACCTGCAGTCATCGGGCGAGGCAGAGTCCACCACGGCCAGACGACTGGCCGCCCTGCGGATGTTCTATGCCCATGCGGTGGCAGAGGGCGTGTTGGCGACCGACCCGACCGTGCGGCTGGAGGGCGTCCGCGTGTCCGCGGGCGTGCCCAAGCCGTTGACGATGGAGGAGACCGAACGTCTCCTCTCGTCCGTCACGGGGGACGATCCTGTCGCCGCACGGGACCGCGCACTCCTCGAGTTCCTCTACGCGACCGGCGCCCGCATCTCCGAGGCCTGCGGCCTCGATCTCGACGACCTCGACAGGGCGAACCGCCTTGTGCGGCTGTTCGGGAAGGGGAGCAAGGAGAGAATCGTCCCCGTGGGGAGCGTGGCCCTCGATGCGATGTCGGCGTACCTGGACGACGCGCGCGGTGCGCTGTGCCCAGTGGACTGGAGGAGTCCCGGCGACCGCTCCGCGGTGTTCCTGACAAACAGGGGGCGCCGCCTGAACCGGCAGAAGGCGTGGGACATCGTGCGCCGTGCGGGCGAGGCGGCAGGGATCGGGCGGGACATGTCCCCGCACGTCCTGCGCCACACGTGCGCCACGCACATGCTGGAGCACGGGGCGGACCTGCGGATCGTTCAGGAGATGCTGGGTCACGCCACCATCTCGACGACGCAGGTGTACACGAAGGTCTCGCAGGAGCGCCTGCTGGCGGTGTACCGCGGGGCGCACCCGAGGGCGACGGCGTGATCCGGAACGTTCCGCATCTGGTGCGCCGGGCAGTGACCAGTCTCAGCAACCACGAGCCGTCCACTGCGCGTGTCGCCACGGCTCGGGAGGTCCTCCGTGACGGTGAGTTCGCGGTGTGGAGCTCCATGCAGGCGCGCGACCGGCGGCACAGTCTCGACGTTCTCGCCCGGTTCGACAGGCTGTGCCCCGGGGCCGAGCGTGCCGAGCGCGCCGCCGCGCTGCTCCATGACGTCGGCAAGGCGGCGAGCCCGCTCGGCTGGGCCGGACGTGTGCTCGCGACCGTGGTCGGCGGCCGAACGGACGCAATGCGCACCTATCTCGACCACGAGCGCATCGGTGCCGCGATGATCGCGGCCGTGAGCGAGCCCCGGACCGTCGACCTGGTGGGCGGGGGCTGCACTGACGAACGTGCGGATGCCCTCCGGCGGGCCGACGGCGCCTGAGGTCAGACGCGCGGCAGCAGACCGACGGCGGAGTGCACCCGCGCCAGCGTGGCGGCCGCGACAGCCCTCGCCCGGTCGTTGCCGATGCGCAGCAGGCGCGTGAGTTCGCCCCTGTCCGCCATCAACTCGCCGTACCGCGCGCGCACCGGCTCGACCACGGAGATGACGGCCTCGGCCGTGTCCTTCTTCAGCGGCCCGTACTGCGAGTACGAGGCGGCGAGAGTGTCGACCGGCGTACCCGAGCAGGCCGAGAGAATGTCGAGCAGGTTCGACACGCCCGGCTTGGCGGCACGGTCGTAGCGGACCTCGCCGTCGTTGTCGGTGACCGCGCGCTTGAACTTCTTCTCGATCGTCGCGTTGTCATCCAGCATGTACACGATGCCCGCGTCCGTGGCAGCGGACTTCGACATCTTCGACGTGGGATCCTGCAGGTCCATCACCCTCGCCCCTGCCTTGGGGTGGACGGCCCTCGGGATGACGAAGGTGTCGCCGAATCGGTGGTTGAAACGCAGTGCGACGTCCCGGGTGATCTCGACGTGCTGCCTTTGGTCGTCGCCGACGGGCACCTCGTCAGCGTCGTAGAGGAGGATGTCCGCCGCCATGAGGGCGGGGTAGGTGAAGATGCCGGCGGAGATGAACTCCCCCTCGCGCTTCGCGGACTTGTCCTTGAACTGGGTCATGCGGGACAGTTCGCCGTACGACACCGTGCACTCCATGATCCAGGAGAGCTCGGAGTGCTCGTGGATGTGGCTCTGCACGAAGACGGTCGCCACCTGCGGGTCGAGGCCGACCGCGAAGAGCATGGCGGCCAGCTCGACGGTCTGGTCACCGATGAGGCCGGGTGTGTCGACGACGGTGAGGGCGTGGAGGTCGACGATGCCGTGGTACACGTCGCCCTCGTGCTGGCCGGCCACCCAGTTGATGAGCGCGCCGAGATGATTCCCGAGATGCACCGAGCCAGTCGGTTGGATGCAGGAGAGCACGCGGGGCACGCCGAAACGCTACTCGTTCGGGGCCGTCCGTCCCCATGGATAACCGCCCCCTCGGCGGCCCCTCAACTAATCTTCATCCGTGCCCATCGACGTCGCGACTCCCGTCTACGAGGGCCCGTTCGACCTCTTGCTGCACCTCATCCTGAGGGAGGAGGTGGACATCCACGAGGTCAGTCTCTCCACCATCGTCGACGCGTACCTTGTGGAGCTGTCCAGGATGACCGAGCTGGACCTCGAGATCGCCACGGAATTCCTCCTGATCGCGGCAACCCTGGTCGAGCTGAAAGCGCGCAGGCTGCTGCCGGGCAAGGAGTCCGTGGACCTCGACGACGAGTTGGCCCTGTGGGAGGAGCGCGACCTGCTCCTCGCACGCCTGCTCGAGTGCAAGACCTTCAAGGATGTGGCGAGGATGCTTGCGGGATTCGTCGACGAGGCCGACCGCGTGTACGCACGGACCGCCGGTCCGGACGAGTCGTTCGCGGACGTGATGCCCGACCTCATGGAGGGTGTCACTGTTGCCAGGCTGGAGCGGGCCTTCGTGTCCGCGATCAGCCCGAAGCCGGTGCCGTCGATCAGCCTGTTCCACGTCTCACCCATCAGGTTCACGGTGGCGGAGGCCGTCGAGGAGATGATGGACGAACTCCCGCGCATCGGCCGGACTTCGTTCCGGGCCCTCACGAGCGACTTGATCGAGCGTCTCGAGATCGTCGTGCGGTTCCTCGCGATCCTCGAGATGTACAAGCAGGGCTGGATCGAGATCGAGCAGGCCGACAGGTTCGGGGACATCTCGGTGGTCTGGACGGGGGAGGGGCCCGAGGTCGAGGGCTCCGTGCTGGTGGACGACTATGACGGCTGACGTCAGCGTCGAGGCGGTGCGTGCGGTCGAGGCCATAGTGCTCGTCGCGCAGGAACCCGTGCCGACGAACCTGCTCGCCGAGCTGGTCGAGTTGTCTGCCGCCGCGGTCGACGAGGTGTGTTCCCGGCTGGCCCGCACCTACGAGGAGGCAGGCCACGGATTCACCATCGCAAAAGTGGCAGGTGGATGGCGGTTCCAGACCCATCCCGACATGGCCCCGTACGTCGAGCGGTTCATTCTCGACGGGCAGCGCGCACGGCTCTCCGGCGCGGCACTCGAGACACTCGCGATCATCGCGTACAAACAGCCCATCTCGAGACTCCAGATCGCCAGCATCCGCGGCGTCGACCCCGATGCGGTCATGAGAACGCTCCACGGCCGCGGCTACATCACCGCCGTCGGCAGGGACGAGGGCCCGGGGCAGGCTGTGATGTGGGGCACCACGGACCTCTTCCTCGAGAAGCTCGGTCTCGCGTCAATCTCGGACCTCCCGCCGATCGCCAGTTTCGTGCCCGACGCAAGCATCGTGGAGGCACTCGAGAAGACGCTGCGCATCGACGCGAACCTTGATGCGGGTGCCGACGACCATCCGACAGACGATGGTCCGTCCGGTGCGGGGGACATCCCGGCGGAGTGACGATGATGCCGGACGTGCCGGGAGGCGCCGCGGATGACGTCCCTCTGTGGGAGCAGGAGCACGAAGAGGGCGAACGACTGCAGAAGGTCCTGGCGAGAATCGGCTACGGGTCCCGCCGAGTGTGCGAGGACATGATCTCTGCGGGTCGTGTCACCGTGAACGGCGACACGGCAGTGCTCGGAAAGCGGGTGCGACCGCTGCTCGACGAGGTGCAGGTGGACGGGGTGCCGGTGGGTGTCGAGCCGGGCCTCGTGTACTTCCTGCTGAACAAACCCACCGGCGTCGTGAGCACCGCCGCGGACACGCACGACCGCGAGACCGTCATTGACCTCGTGCCCGGTGATGTCCGGGTGTACCCGGTGGGCAGGCTCGACATGGACACCTCGGGCCTCATCATCATCACGAACGACGGTGCTCTCACCAATGCCGTCACCCACCCGAGCACTGGGGTGGAGAAGGAGTACCTCGCAGAGGTGGAGTGCCCACCGTCGGGCGTGTCTCCCGGTTCGATCAGACGACTGCGCGAGGGTGTGGAGCTGGACGACGGCATGACAGCGCCCGCCCAGGTGAGCCAGCCCGCCCCCGGCATCCTGCGCATCGTCATCCATGAGGGACGCAACAGGCAGGTGCGGCGCATGTGCGAGACGGTCGGTCACCCGGTGACCCGACTGTCTCGGGTCCGCATCGGCACGATCACGGACCCGAACCTGCGCCCCGGCGAGTGGAGGGAACTCACGCTCGACGAGGTGCGGAAACTAACCGCGAGTGCGGGCGGCGGACGCGGAAGTAGGTTGAGAAGGTGAGTTCCACCCGCAGCGCGAACGTCGTCGGTCTCGGCTTGATCGGCGGGTCGGTCGCTCTCGCCCTCCGGCGTGCGGGATTCACCGTGCACGGCGAGGACTCCGTGGAGGGGCGCGCCCAGGAGGCCGTCGAGCGCGGGATCATCGACTTCCCCGGCATCGATCCCGGTGCCGAGATCTCCTTCGTCGCAACCCCCGTGAACACCGTCGGCGAGACCGTTGCCCGCGTCCTCGCGGGAACCAGCGGAGTCGTCACCGACGTGGGTTCGGTGAAAGGGTCGGTGGCGGCGGCCGGCCTCGACCCGCGGTACGTGCCGGGGCACCCGATGGCCGGTTCGGAGCTTCACGGCCTTGACGGTGCCGATGCATCGATGTTCGAGGGTGCAGTGTGGGTTCTCACCCCCTCGGCCTCGTCCGACGAGGCATTCGCCCTTGTTGCGGGGACCGTCACCCGATTCGGCGCCGAGGTCGTCGCTCTCGATCCCGACCAGCACGACGACCTGGTCGCCATCGTGAGCCACGTCCCCCACCTCACGGCGGCGACACTCATGGGTCTCGCCGACGAGCGCTCGGAGGAACATCTCGCGTTGCTCCGCCTCGCGGCCGGCGGCTTCCGTGACATGACGCGCATCGCGTCGGGATCGCCGCTCATCTGGCTCGACATCTGCGAGCAGAACAAGGATGCGATCACGAGGGGGCTGGACAACCTCATCAGCGGACTCGCCGACATGAGGCGTGTCGTTGCGGAGTCCGACCGTGACGGCCTCTACTCACGGCTGGAGCGGGCTCGTGTCGCACGGATGAACCTCCCCGTGCGGGCCGGTGCCGTGGAGAACCTGGTCGAGGTGAGGCTCCCCATCCCGGACAGGCCCGGAGCGGCCGCCGAGGTGTTCGCGCTCGCCGGCGAACTCGGTGTGAACGTCCACGACTTCGAGGTCGTCCACTCGGTGGAAGGGGACCGGGGCATCATGGTGCTCGTCGTTCGTTCCGAGCACGTGGACGTGTTCCGCGGCGGGCTGATGGCGCGAGGGTTCCGGCCCGGGGTCGCAAAGCTGGCGTGAGCACGGTTCGTCTGTCCCCGCCGGACGGCGCGATCGACGCGTCCGTCCCCGTGCCGGGGTCGAAGAGCGTCGCGAACCGGGCACTCGTGTGTGCCGCGCTCGCCCCGTTCGGGTCCTCCAGCCGCGTGACGAACGTGCCCGCGGGTGACGACTGCGTTGCCATGCTGCGGGCACTCGAGTCGGTCGGCGCACGGGATGCTTCCGCCGTCCGCGGCGGTCTGCTGCCCGGTGACGCCCGCGTGTTCGACGCAGGAATCGCAGGGACCACGTCGAGGTTCCTCACGGCCGTGTGCGCACTCTCCGCCGGTGGTGCCGTCATCGACGGTGGAGCACCCCTGCGTCAACGGCCGATGGCGGACCTGCACGATGCCCTTCGTCGTCTGGGGGCCGATGTGGCGCCCGTTGACGGTGCCACGCCCGGCCACCTGCCCGTGCGGGTCGCGGCAGGAACGGTGAGGGGCGGGGCCGTGAGGGTGCGGGGCGATGTGTCGAGCCAGTTCGTGTCCGCACTGATGCTCGTCGCACCGCGTCTCGTCGGCGGTCTGCGCATCGACGTGGACGGCGAGATGGTGTCGCGGCCGTACGTGGAGATGACCGCCCGCGTGATGTCGACGTTCGGTGCCGTCGTGCGGATCACGGGACAATCAATCGAGGTCGACGAGGTGCCCTACGCGGGAACCGACTACGAAGTGGAGCCTGATTTCTCGTCCGCGGCGTTCCCCGTGATGGCGCTCGCCTTCCGGCCGGGGAGGATTCACCTGCCCGGGCTCGGCCGCGCGACTCTCCAGGGCGACAGCGTCGTGCTCGACATCGCGCGGCAGATGGGCCTGTCCGTCGAGCGAAATGGGCACGACATCACCGTTCGGCGCGGTGCCGGCGACGTCCTGTCGCCGGTGTCCGTTGACCTGGCCGACGCGAGTGACCTGGTGCCGGCCGTCGCGGTCGCGTGCACCCACATCCCCGGCACGAGCGTGATCACCGGGGTGGGTTTCATCAGGGCTAAGGAGAGCGACCGACTGGGTGACCTGGCTCACGAACTGAACAGCGGCGGGTGCGCGGTGACAGTGGACGGAGACGGTCTGACCGTCGTCGGGACACCGGAGGCAGGGGCGTTCCGGCGACCGTTCGCCACGCACCATGACCATCGGCTCGCGATGGCGTTCGCGCTGCTCTCGCTGGGGCGGGGTCCGTGCTCCGTGGCTGATGCGGATGTGGTGAGCAAGAGCTGGCCGTCCTACTTCCGCGACATGGCAGGGGTGCTCGGGGTGCCGGCGGGCCTCAACTAGCGTGGAGTCATCATGAATGTCGAGGTCGCCGCATTCGATGTGGACGGAACCCTGACCGTCCGTGACTGCGTGTTCCCGTTCCTCCTGAAGGTGGGCGGCCCGGCGCGGATGGCGCGGGCGTTGTTCGGCCGCCCGGTGAGGCTCGTGAGGATGCTGGCAGGCCGTGACCGTGATGCAGCAAAGGCCCACTTCGTGCGGACGTGTCTCGCCGGTCTCGACGCCGAAACCGTTGCCGAGGCGGGTCGTTCGTTCGCGCGCACGGTCGCCTCGGGCTGGATGCGGGCGGATGTCGCCGCGGTCCTGCGGCTCCACCAGGATGCGGGCCGTGTGGTGGTGCTCGTCTCCGCATCCCTTGCCCCCTACCTCGAGCCACTCGGCGACATTCTCGAGGTCGACGCGGTGCTCTGCACGCGACTCGAGGAGCGAGACGGGGTGTTGACGGGCGAGATCGACGGCGCGAACTGCCGCGGCGCAGCCAAGGTCGCCCGGCTCGAGGAGTGGGCGCGCGGTGCCGGCATCGTCCACGCCGGGTGGCTCTCGCACGCATACGGCGACTCGTCGGGTGACCGCGAGATGCTCGCGCTCGCGGCGGACGGAGTCGACGTGTCGCGCGACGAAGCTGTCGCCGCGTTGCTCTCGGGACTTGCGGCATGATCGGCGCTGTCGTCCGTGAGGCACGGCCGAAGCAGTGGCTGAAGAACGTGCTGGTGTTCGCCGCGCCCGCGGCCCTCGGCGACCTCTCGACGGATCTCGTCGCCCGGTCGCTGATCGTGTTCGTCGCGTTCTGCATGACGGCAAGCGGCACCTACTACTGGAACGACATCAAGGATGTCGAGGCCGACCGCGCCCACCCCGCCAAGCGGAACCGGCCCATCGCCAGCGGCGCGGTCCCGCTCGGCGTTGCCAGGGTGATCGGGACTCTCCTTCTCCTCGGCGGTCCCTTGCTGGCCTTCGCGGTCCGGCCCGAGGCCGGGGGAGTGGTCGGTCTGTACGCCGTCCTCACCGTCGGGTACAGCGTGTCGTGGAAGCACATTGCGCTCCTCGACCTGGCACTGGTTGCCAGCGGGTTCGTGCTGCGCGCCATGGCGGGAGCCGCGGGAACGGACACCCACATGTCGTCGTGGTTCGTCATGTGCACGTCGTTCGGGTCGTTCTTCATCGTGGCGGGGAAGCGGTTCGCCGAGTTGCTCGAGATGGGCGACAACGCCACCGTCACGCGCCGCTCTCTCTCGGCGTACAGCGTTCCGTACCTGCGCCAGCTCCTGTCCGTCTCGTGCACCGCGACGGTCGTGTCGTACTGCCTGTGGGCCTTCGAGAACGGCGAGTCAGCGTCGGGGGCTCTTCCGTGGCACGGACTGTCCATCGTGCCGATGGTTCTCGCGCTGTTGAGGTACATGATGGTCCTCGAACAGGGCGGCGGCGGCGCTCCGGAGGAGGTCTTCACGAAGGATCGTTCCCTCCAGCTCTACGGACTCGCCTGGGTCGCGGTGTACGCCCTCGGTGTCTACGGCGCATAGGGGGCTCCCGTACGGACACCGGGCCGGTTCGTAGAATGGCACGGTGACGAAACAGCGACTGTCGGGATGGGGCCGCACTGCGTGGACCGTTTCCGACACTGTCGTTCCCGCTGATGTCGAGGCCATCCGCACGGTGGTGGCCGCTTCGCCTCACCGTGGGGTCATCGCACGCGGGCTCGGACGCTCCTACGGCGCCGCGGCCCAGAACGCGGGTGGCTCCGTCCTGTTGATGCCGGGCACCGCTGTGGGTGCGCCGTACTCGCTCGACGACAACACGGGCATCGTCACCGCACCCGCGGGGATGAGCCTCGACGACATCCTGCGCGACAGCGTCCCGAGGGGTTGGTTCGTGCCGGTCACCCCGGGCACGCGCTTCGTCACGGTGGGCGGGGCGATCGCATCCGACATCCACGGCAAGAACCATCACTTCGACGGCAGCTTCGGCCAGCACGTCCGCTCCATGCGCGTGCTGCTGTCGTCGGGGGAGATCGTGCGCCTGTCCCCGGAGGAGAACGCGGCCTGGTTCTGGGCGACGGTGGGCGGCATGGGCCTGACCGGGGTGGTCCTCGACGCGGAGATCCGCACGCTCAAGATCGGCTCGAGCAGGGTGAGGGTGGAGACCGAGCGTCTCACCGATTTCGATGCGGTGGTGGCGGCCATGTCGTCGGACGGTGCAGACGACACCTACCGGTACTCGGTCGCATGGGTGGACCTCGTGGCAACAGGGCGCTCCATGGGACGGGGCGTCCTCACCAGGGGCGACCATGCGACCGCCGCCGAGGCGGGCGGTGGAGACGACGTGCTCGCCTACGACCCGAAGGTGCGGCTCGCGGCACCACCGTGGGTGCCGAACCAACTCCTCAACAAGTTGTCGATCAAGGCGTTCAACGAGGTGTGGTACCGGAAGGCACCCTCGCGGCGTCACGTCGGAATCGAGTCGATCCCGACGTTCTTTCACCCGCTCGACGGGGTGCGCCAGTGGAACACCCTCTACGGGAGCCAGGGCTTCATCCAGTACCAGTTCATCGTTCCCCTCGGCCAGGTCGAGGTCCTGCGCCGGGTCATCGAGGCGTTCTCCGGGCAGGGTGTCGCGTCGTTCCTCGCCGTGCTGAAGAGGATGGGTCCGCAGAATGCCGCGCCGATGAGCTTCCCCACCGAGGGCTGGACGCTGACCCTGGACATGGCGGCGGGCCTGCGCGGCCTGCCCGAGCTTCTCGCCCGGGTGGACACCATGGTGCTCGATGCGGGTGGCCGTCACTACCTGGCCAAGGATTCGCACGTCGCCCCGTCGGCGGTGCGCCGCGGATACCCGCGGTTCGCCGAATGGCAGGAGGTGCGGGCCGAGATGGACCCGACCGGCAGATGGAACAGTGATCTCGCGCGCAGGCTCGGGTTGATGGAGAAAGGTTGACGGCATGAAGAACGGAGTGGGGGTCCCCCAGAACATCGTCCTGTTCGGCGGCACGAGCGAGATCGGCCAGCAGGTCGCGGCACGCCTGCTCCAGCCGGGGGTGGCGCGGCTGACACTCGTGGCACGTGACGTCGACGCGGCTGCCGCATTCGGCGAGTCCCTCGACACCGAGGCCGAGGTGGAGATCGTGCGCTTCGACGGGGCCGACCACGCGGCGATGGAATCGGTGGTGGACGAGGTGTCCGCGGGTGGTCGCGACATCGACGTCGCGATCATCGCCCACGGGGTTCTCGCCGAGGGAACCGACTACTACGCAGCCCCCGCCAGGGTCGCCGAGGTGCTCTCGGTGAACACGGTGGCATCGGCCGCACTTCTCTACGCGGTCGCGGCACGGATGCGCAGCCAGGGGTACGGGCGGATCATCCTCCTGTCATCCGTTGCGGGGGTCAGGGTGCGCAAGGGCAACCCGGTCTACGGTGCCTCGAAGGCCGCAATCGACTCTCTCGCCGTGGCGGTCGACCACGAGTTGGCCGGGACGGGTGCCTCGATCCTCGTCGTGAGGCCCGGGTTCGTGGAGTCGAAGATGACGGCCGGGATGAAGAAGGCACCGTTTGCCACCACGCCGGCCGCAGTTGCGGACATCGTGGCGAAGGCGGCCAACTCGACAGCCACGGTCGTGTACGCACCGTCCGTGCTCAGGTTCGTGTTCGGAGTCTTCCGTCTCCTGCCGCAGGCCGTGTGGCGGCGACTGCCGCTGAACTGATCAGGGGATTGCGCCGAAGACCGTGTAGAGGCCGGTCACCGCGACCAGTCCGCACGACAGCATGACGAGGGTGAGGGGCCACCAGGTGTCCTCGTCATCGCGCAGCATCCGGGCGGCAGGGATCAGCAGCGGGAACGCTGTGAAGAGGAACCTCGGGCGGGCGGTGACGGTTGCCGGCAGGAGCATCAGGAACAGCACCACGGCGCTGTACGCCACGTGGGGGAGGGGAATGCGGTGTCGTCGGGCCGCCCAGACAGCGATGATCATGGCGATCACGGATGCGCTGGTGAGCATGCTCGTGGGGGACGAGACGGGGTTCAGGAAAAAATCGAAGGTGCGGCTGACCGCGGTGGCGCCGAAACTGGTGCCTTCCTTCCAGGCCTCGCGCTGCACGCGGAACCATGCCCAGTCCTCCCCGGTGTGGTGACGCAGGAACACCATGAACGACACGAATCCCACGGGTGACAGGAGGGGGGCAACGAGCGAGCGCCAGTCTCGGTCGTCCTTGATCGCGATGAGGGATGCCACGGCACATGCCGCCACGAGGGCGACGGCATTGGGGCGCGCTGCAGTGCCGAACGCCGCCAGGATGCCGGCGAGGAGCCACCTCTTGCGCGTGAGCGCGAGGAACATCAACGCCGCGAGGCACAGCATGATGGCCTCCGAGTAGGCCCAGCTGAGAACGAAGCTCCCCGGGAAGAGGGCGGCCACGATCATCGTGCGCTCTGCGGTTCGGTCATCGAAGAGTTCGCGGGCGATGCGGCCGATGAGATAGATGAACAGGCCCCCGAGCACGAAGTTGAGCGCGAGTGCCACGCTGACGGGACCCCCGGGGAGCAGCATGTCGAGGTAGTGCACTGTCCGTGGATAGAGCGGGAAGAACGCTGCCCGGGCGTCGCTCACGAAGTAGGTGACGTTGGCCTGGATGTCGTGCGGATAGCCGTCGCGGGCCACGTCCATGTACCAGTGCCCGTCCCAGCTGTCGAACACGCGGATGAGCGCGTGGATGCCCTCCACGGGGACCTTGTCCTCCCACCTGTCGCGGACGGCGTGCGCGGCGATGCCGATCCCGGCCCCGAGGACGACAAGAACCCTGCTCAGGAGGTACGCGAACATGCCCCGTGTGAGGGCCCGCTGCCACTCAGGGGTGCGGGCCGTGGCCTGGTTCTCTGTCAACGTTGCGGTCATAGTCGCCTACATGCGGGCGATTGACACAATACGCTTGCGCGGTCCCCGGGCAGGTGCTCTCCAGCCGTCGAGCGCCAGCCACATGACGACCCGGGCACGTTCCCCGGCGTACGGTTCGAGAAGTTCGCACATCTCCTCGTCGGTTCCGCGCGGGCGTCCGGTGAGCGCGAAGGCCACGGTGTTCTTGGTGTGGAAATCCCCTACATCGAGTGCGTCGGGATCCCCGAAGGCTGCAAGACCCGCCACGGCTGCCGTCCATTGCCCGACACCCTCGAGGAGCTCGAGCGAGCGTGTGCGCTCGTGCGGAGGTGTGTCGACTCTCCACCCGGCGAGCAGACGTTCGCCGTGCCGGCCGATGTTGCGCAGTGCGTCTGCCCGCCTGCGGTCGATGCCGAGGAGGTGCAGCTCGTGGTACGGAACGCGCGCCAGCACCTCGGGCCGGGGTGGGGTGTGCATCTGAAGCCCGTCGACTTCCATCTTCTCTCCCCACCGGCGGCACAGGTTCGCCCACTGCGTGACGGCTTCCCCTGCCGTGACCCGCTGGGCCAGGACGGCGGGGAGAAGCTCGTGATACGGGTTCTCCGTGCGGGCAATCATCACGTCCCCGTGCCTCGCCATCGCTCTCTCGACCGCGGGGTGGACAGGGACGACATGATGACCGGGATCGTGGTCGCCGAAGTACGGGTGCTTCTCCGCGGTGACGTGCGCGGTCCCGTCGGCATCCGTCCTTCGGACACTCACGCGGCCGTCCTGCTGCTCGAGGCACTCGATGACGAAGGGACCCCGCAGGTCGAGCGACGCACGCACGATCCTGCCGCGCCCGAGATGCACGGTGGGGTCATGGAGGCCGTTGCGCAGGCCCGCGAGGGTCGCGGCGAGCCGTGGTCGAGGTCCGGGTGCGATGCACGAACGTTAGTCGTGGGACTATTGGGCATGTCAGATATCGAGATCTCCCGCCCGCGCACCGGGGTCGTCCAGTTGACGATGAACCGGCCCGACAAGCTCAACGCCATGACGTCAGGAATGGTCGAGGAACTTCATTCCGCGATCCGTCAGGTTGCCCAGGACAGAACCTGCAGGGTCGTCGTGCTCACCGGCGCGGGCCGCGGCTTCTGCGCAGGGCTCGACCTGAACGGGTACGGGGACGCTCCCGGCTTCCGGTGGGACGGGAGGGTGGAGAAGGGTCTCGCGGTGCAGAAGCACATCGCGTCGCTCATCCCGGCGCTGCGGTCGATGCCCCAGCCCGTGATTGCGGCCGTGAACGGGCCCGCAGCGGGCGGGGGTTTTGCCCTGGTCCTGGGCTCCGATATCAGACTGGCCTCTGACTCGGCGCGGTTCAACGCGGCCTTCATCCGTATCGGGCTCTCGGCGTGCGACATCGGCACGAGTTGGCTGCTGCCGCGCCTCGTGGGTGCGGCTCGGGCACAGGAACTGATGCTCACCGGGCGGATCTTCGGCTCGGCCGAGGCCGCCAGGATCGGTCTGGTGGTCGAGGTGTTGCCGGGAGAGGCCCTGCTCGAGGCGGCGTACGCGAAGGCAGACGAGATCATGCTCAACACACCGCTCGGCGTGGCCCTCACAAAGGAGGGGATGTGGTCGGCTCTCGAGATACCGGGTCTGCAGGCCGCCATCGACCTCGAGAACAGACAGCAGATCATGGCGTCGTTCTCGTCGGACGCGGCGGAGGCAAGGGCGGCCAGAGCGGAGAAGCGAGCACCCGATTACCGCGGTTGACATTCTGTCAACCCGCGGAAGTGAGCCAGTGACCCCTCGCCGACTAGTTTTGGTGCCGTGAGCGAGCGCGAGATCATGACCTGGGACATCTTCGGCACGGCGAGCCGTGACCTTGCCACCATGGTGGCCGACTCGGGTTACGAGCCCGACATCATTCTCGCCATCGCCCGGGGCGGTCTGCTCGCCGCCGGTGCGCTCGGGTACGCCCTCGCGGTGAAGAACCTGTACACGATGAACGTCGAGTTCTACACGGGCGTCGACGAGAGACTGCCCGTGCCCATGATCCTCCCGCCCGTTCCCGACCTCGTCGAACTGCGTTTTGCCCGTGTGCTCATCGTCGACGATGTCGCCGACACCGGGCACACCCTGAAGATCGTCGAGGAGTTCTTCAGGGGACGGGTGAAGGAGGTTCGTTCAGCTGTCCTCTACGAGAAGCCGCGGTCGGTCGTGAAGTGCGACTACGCGTGGAAGAAGACCGACCTGTGGATCAACTTCCCGTGGAGCGACAAGGATCCCGTCGTCACCAAGGGCAAGATCGTCAAAGACGCTTGATCACCGTGAGCGCGGCGTTCCGCCCGCTCGCCCCCCACACGCCCGCACCCGGGAAGGTGGCGGCGCCGGTGAGGTACAGGCCCGTCACGGGGGTCTCGTAGCGGCTCAGTTCGGGGTCGATCCCCATGAGAGCCGAGAGCGGCCCGCCCGGGAAGCTCGTCGCATGTCCCATCGGCAGGTGGAACTCGCTCTCGTAGAGGTCGGGAGTGACGGTTCGCCGCGCGACGACCGACTCGAGGAACCCGGGCTGCATGCGCCGGGCGAATGCCCCCAGCCACCGGTCGGGGAGGGTGCTCCCTGGCCACCCCCCGGGCAGGGCGTACGGAGTGAACAGCGTCTCGAGACTCAGCACATGGCGTCCCGCGGGCGCGAGCCCCGCGTCGGCGTACGTGGGGAAGTTGGCGAGCATCGCAGGCCTCTCCATGACCGTTCCGTCGGCGATTCCCGCGGCCCCCGCGCGCAACTCCTCGACGGTGGGGCTGATGACGATGGTGGACGCAGGAGTGGTGTCGACACCCGCGAGGACCGGGTCACGGTCGAGCACGACGTCCATCTTCGATTCGTAGCCGCCCTGGTGCGGCATGCCGGCCCACTTCGAGACGAGTTTCCCGGCAGCGGCAGGTGCGCCGTTCAGCCACTCGACGAATGTGCGGCGGGGGTCGCACGCCGACACCACCACGGGGGCATGGATCCTGGTTCCGTCGGTGGTGCTCACCGAACGCACCGAACCGCCCTCGCAATTGATCGACGACACCCGGGTTGACATCAACGTCGTCCCGCCGGCGGCGAGGAACGAAGCGAGCAGGGCTTCGGGGAGCGCACCCGAGCCACCGACGGGCCGGCCCACCGGGGTGATGTGCCGCAGCGCGAAGGCAATCGCGCCGAGTCCGGTGCCCGGTGTGTCGGGCGACAGACCCCACACGACCGGACCCTCGACCAGTGCCGGCCCGAAGGTCCTCTCGTCGGAGAAGTAACCGCGAAGCACGTCGAGCGCCGATGCCTTGCTCCACCGCAGCATCGTGCCCACGCCGCGTCCCGCTCTCCGCCCGGCGTGGCCGAGCAGGGAGCGCCGCGTCGGCGGGTTGTTCGCCGCCTCGGTTATGAGTCTCGCCACGGGCACGGCGTCTCGCACGAATCGCCTGTAGCCGGCGACGTCAGCAGGCACCACGCGCGCGAGGGAGTCCACGGTGGCCTCGACATCGTGGTGCAGTTCCCAGTACTCGTCACTGTCCCAGTGACCGTTCAGCTGTGCCGGCTCGATGTCCACGTAGCGGAGGCCGTGCCGCTCGAGGTCGAGCTCCCCGGCGATGGGCGTGGTGCGGAAGGTCAGGTGGTCGCAGTTGCAGATGTTGACAGTGGCCCCCCCGAACGACTCGGAGCTGGCGGTCCCGCCGACGCTGGACCTGGCCTCGATGAGCAGCGTGCGGACACCGTGCCGGGCCAGGTACGCGGCGCAGACAAGACCGTTGTGCCCGCCGCCGATGACGATCGCGTCGTAGTCATGTTCGTTCGGTGCGGTCACGCCCACATTGTCCCACTCGGGTAGTTTCGTCGCATGCCGAAGTCCAGAATTCTTGCCGAACTGCCCGGCGCCGCCGTCGGTGACGTGGTGTCGAGGGACTCAATCGTGGTTCTCCCGCTCGGCGCGGTGGAGCAGCACGGTCCGCACCTCCCGCTCGGCACCGACCTCTTCGTGGCGGATGCGGTCTCCCGTGCTGCGGTCGAGGCACACGGCGAGACCCATGATGCGTGGCTCCTTCCCCCTCTCGGCTTCACCAAGTCGAACGAGCACGCCTGGTCCGCCGGAACGGTGTGGTTGTCCGCGGAGACCCTCCTCGCGGTGCTGAACGACATCGGCCGCAGCATTGCCGCAACGCCCGCGACGCGACTGCTGTTCCTCAACGGCCACGGTGGCAACAGTGCGCTGCTGCAGGTGGCGAACCGCGAGTTGCGCCTGAAGCACGGCCTGCGCACGTTCCTCGCCCATCCCCACATGCCCGCGGACCAGGGGGGAACCTCCGCCGCGGGCGAACTGGGCATGGGTATCCACGGCGGCACAGACGAGACCTCGGTGATGCTGCACATCAGGCCGGATCTCGTGGACATGTCCAAGGCGGTGCGGAGGGTGCCGGAGGGCATGGCGGGGAACAAGCACGTCCGTTTCGGGGGATCAGTCCCGTTCGGCTGGTTGTCGAACGACTTCTTCCCCGAGGGGCACATCGGCGACCCCACACTTGCCACGGCGGAACTGGGTGCCTCGATGTTCGCGACCGCGGTCTCGACGCTCGGTGAGGTGCTGGGCGAAGTGTCCCGTTTCGACTTCGGACGCTGAGTCCCCGTCACCCGGCCCTCCCCGGTCCACGCCCCAACGAGAAACGGGGAGGGGCGTGCGCCCCTCCCCGTCACGGCTCCTGCCGTTCGCTCAGCCGAGCTTGATGCTCGGGTCGATGAACTCGTTGGTGACGATGTCCTCGGCGGTGAGGCCCGCCTTCACCTTGGCACCCGTCTTCTCGTACACCGGCGTGGCCAGTGCGATGAAGTCGGTGACGCGCTGCAGGTCGAAGGACCCGAGCGTGCCGTCGGGGCTGTTCGCCACGAGCTTGTCGGCGAGCTGCTTCTCCACGGAAGCAGCGGCCTGGCCCGCGTCGTAGACCCAGCCGTTGTTGAACTGGTTCACTGCGTCGAGGATCATGGCGTTGGTGGTGTCAGGGCTCGTCACGTAGTCGAGCAGCGCCTGCTGCATGACCGGGACCAGCTTCTTCAGGCACTCCGCATTCTTCGAGAGGCTCTCGGGGGTGCCGCCCAGCGAGGACGCGTAGGCGGTCCAGCCGGCGTCGTGGATGTACTGGTACGCAACCGGCTTCATCCAGTCCTTCAGGACCTTCTCGTAGAAGTACGGCTCCGCCGTGCCGAATCCCTGCTGTGCGTCCTTGCCGCCCGAGGCGATGAAGGATGCCGGGGTTCCGTCATAGGTGCCGTCGGTCTGGCCCTTGTCGAGGATTCCGTTCGCGGTGAAGTAGTCCATGTAGGCCGCACCGTCGAAGTAACGGACCTTCACGCCCGGCTCCTTCAGGTCGGCGATGGTCTTCGCCTCAGGGTAGGTGGCCGGGTCCCACATGATGATCTGCGGGTTGATGTTGAACGGGGCGAAGACGGCCTTCGTCGGCTTCTCCACCGAGTTGCTCACTGCCTCGTCCGTGCTGGTGAAACCGAGCATGATCTCGGGATCCTGGTAGAGGAGCGCCGTGACCTGCTGGTAGCCGACGGCGGGACCGCCGGGGCGGACCTCGACCTGGACACCGGTCTTCTGGCCGTTCGCGACGAGGTCACCGCGGACGGCGACCTTCTCGGTGTCGACCTCGTAGCCGGGCCCGATCAGCTGGTACAGCATCCCGTGCTCGGACTCGGGGTTCCAGTCCGTCTGCAGCACGACCTTGGCCGGGCACACGCCCGACAGGTCGATCGCGCCGGCGGCGGGAGTGGTGTCCTCCACCGGTGCTGTCGTGTCGGAACTCGAGTCGCCGCCGCCGCACGCTGAGAGCGTGAGGGCTGCGGCCATCGAGATGCCGAGAATTGATCTCTTCATCATTGTTTCTCCTGTGTGGGTGAGGTGGATTCTGCGGTGCGGGTCACTGACCCCTGGTGGTGATGTGCCACTTCCCGATGGCCCTGCGGGAGAGCCACCCGAAGAAGAGGAACACAACCAGACCTAGGACACTCGCCATGATGATGGCGGTGATGAGTTCGGCGCCCCAGAGGCGCGACCTGTAGACGTCGATCTGGGCGCCGATGCCGACGGTGCCGCCCTGACGGAAGTAGAAGTCGCCGACAACGGCTCCGATGACCGCGAGCCCGGCGGAGATGCGTAGCCCGACGAAGATGTTCGGGAGCGCCGCCGGGAACTGCAGCTTCGTCAGCCGCACCCATCTGCTCGCCCCCTGCAGGGTGAACAGCTCGTGCTGGCTCTTCTCGGCTGACAGAAGGCCGAACAACGTGTTGCTCACGATGGGGAAGATCGAGATGAGCACCACCACGAGCAGGCGCTGCTTGGTGGAACCGTCGATGAGCGCGCGGATGAGCGGGGTGAGCGCGAGGATCGGTGCAGACTGGACGGCAACGAGGTACGGCCACGTCGCGCGCTCGAGCCACTGCTTGGCGCTCATGAGAATCGCGAGCGACATGCCGAACACGATCGTGATTCCCAGCCCCATGAGGGCGATCTTCGCGCTGTCCCACAGTGACGCGAGGATGGGCTGGAAACCCCGGCGCTCGCCCGTGCGCCACACGAGGAACCCGTCTGTCACCACCTTGTGCGGGGTGGGGAGGAGGAACCTCTTCTGCGGGGGCAGGATCACCGTGGAGAGCAGGTACCAGATGCCTATGAAGAGCGCGAACACGACTGCCGGTCCGGCGAAGTCGGAGACACGTCTGCGGGAAGGAGTCTCGACGATGACCTCATTGACGAGCTCGGCGTGTGCGACGGACTGGCTCACTGGTGTGCCCCCCGCAGTGCATGCGAGACGCGCGCGCAGATCTCACCGAACTCAGGCTCGTAGCGCAGATCGTGGTTGCGGGGATAACCGAACGGGATGTCGACGGAGGCGATGATCCTCCCGGGACGTGCCGACATGACGAGCACCTTCGTGGACATGTAGACGGCCTCGGAGATGGAGTGGGTGATGAAGAGCCCGGCGAAACCCTGGGACTGGAAAAGGGAGAGAAGCTCGTCGTTGAGCCGCTCGCGGGTGATCTCGTCGAGTGCCCCGAACGGCTCGTCGAACAGGAAGACCTTCGGGTGCATCACGAGGGACCGGGCGAGGGATGCCCTCATCCGCATCCCGCCGGAGAGCTGGCGCGGGTACTTGTCCTCGAACCCGTTCAGGCCGACGAGGTCGATGGCCGCCGCTGACCTGGCCGCCCGCTCCGCCTTGTCGAGTCCGTGCAGCTCGGCGATCAGCTCGACGTTGCGGCGCACGTTCCTCCACGCCATCAACGTGGCGTCCTGGAAGACGTAGCCGATGCTCCCTCTGTCGACGTTGCACGCGCCGCCGGTGGCGGTCTCGAGATTCGACGCGATGCGCAGCAGCGTGGACTTGCCGCAGCCACTGGGGCCGACGACAGTGACGAACTCGCCGGGAGATATCGAGAGGGACACCCCCTGCAGGGCCTCCGTGCCGTCCGGGAAGCGCATCGAGACGTTCTCGAAGGAGAGTGCGGGTGGGGTGGGGTGCGTCATTGTTCCGCCGTTCTGGAAGTCGGACACCCGTTGATCGCGCACGCGTTGACCATAAACCACGGTCGGTGCCGCAACGTCACGTCAGTGTTTACTTTCTGTTTCGTTTGTGTCGGTGCCACGGTGACGGGGTCTCACGACTTCTCTGTCGGGGGCCCCCGTCGCGAGTGCCTCACGAACAGTAGTTGCCCCCACCGAGAGGTGACTGACCGTCGTGGAAGGGTGTGCGGGGTCGCCCACCGCCGAGAGGGCGGATGTGGTGACACACGCGAGTGCCGACTCCGGGTCGAGATGTGCGACCGTGACGAGGAGTCCGGCGGCCTCGAGCGGGTCAGCCCGACCCATCGGGTTGAAGGGGTCCTGCAGGTTGTCGCCGCCAGCACACACGTTGACCCCTTCCTGCAGGAGAACCTTGACGGGTGCAAGTGACCTCGGCGGGGCAGTGTGCATGCCGTTGGCCTGGAGGTACAGGTTGGTCTGGGGAAGGCAGACCACGGAAATGCCGGCCCGTGCGACCTTTCGTGCGACTGCGCGCTGCTCGTGCTCGGGTCTCATCCCGAGGCTCACGCAGTGGCTGGCGACGGCACGCACGTTGCTGCCGGTCGCGAGCATCAGGTCGGCGAGGTTCTCGAGGTCGTGCGACCCGGGACGCAGGTTCTCGTCAGCGTGCAGGTCGAGCGGAAGTCCCGCGGCCGACGCGAGGTCGTGGAAGTAGCGCACCGCTCCGGGCGGGTCGTCGTCCAGGTGCGGGCACCCTCCGACGACGTCGGCACCGGCCTCGACCGCCCGGTCGGCGAGGCGTCGCAGTGCCGAGGATCCCTCCCCGGTCACGGGCCACGAGAGCAGCATCGCCACCTGCACGTCGATGAAGGAACTGCAGTCATGTTTCGCCGCGATGAGGGCCTCGAGGGAGTCGAGTCCGTTCGAGAGGGTCACGTCCGCGTGGGTTCTCACGAGCCCGACGCCGTTGGCGGCGTAGGCACGCAGTGCACGCACTGCCCGGGCGTGTGTGTCCTCGGGGGTGATTGAGTCCCGCGCGGCCTCCAGAGCCGTGATGGCTCCCATGAGGTCATTCGTGTCGTTGACCACCCGTTCGGCCAGGTACGCCTTGTCGATGTGCGCATGCGGCTCCACGAGAGCCGGCAGCACGAGCCGCCCGGCACCCGTACTTTCCGGGGCAGCGTCGTCGGGCACTGCGTGGCCGATCAGACGAGCGGTGACAGTGCCGGCAACGGGCGGCGCTCCATCTTCTCGCCGAGACGGGGGAGCACCTCCTCGGCGACGAGATGCATCTGCTCGGTCATCTCCTCCCGCGTGACGCCGGGGAAGTCGAAGAAGAAGCAGATGTGCTTGAGGTCGAGCAGGTCGCGCCAGAACCCGAGGGTGTCGACAGCGTCGTCAATGGAGCCGACAATCTGGATCTTCTGTTCATTCGACTCCTCGACGGTCGGGTTGTGGTCGAACGCGACCTTCGACCCGTCCGGGTTCCGGTAGCTGGAGAACCTGCCGTACGGCGACAGGAAGTTGCAGAACTCGGCGTGTCCGGGCCGCCCCTTCACCATGGCCTGCTCGCGGGTGCGGCCGACGTGGATGTTCATGACCAGGCAACGGTCCTCGCCCGGCGCGACGGGCGAGCCCATCTCCTCGCGGATCTCGGCGTAGCGGTCCCACTTCTGTTTCTGGCTGTCGGCGTTCTGCAGCCAGTAGACCGCCTTGTGACCGGCGCGGGGCACGTACTCGATCGTCTCGGGACTGGTGACGGGCTGGTAGACGTCGACCCGTCGCTCGGGCCGGGGAATGAGGGTGAGGTCGTCGACGTAGCTGCCACGGTCGGGAATGTCATCGGGCGGGAACACGAACCTCTTGCCCCGGTAGCTGAACCGCTCGTTGGTCCAGGCGAGCTTGATGACCTCCATCGCCTCCTCGAAGGTCTCGCGGTTCTGCCGGTCGTGCTCGGCCGACATCTCGTTGTCGCCGGACGCCACGACGGTGCCGAGGCTCCAGGCCTCGCGCGGCACGGTGCCCCGGCCCACGCCGAACTCCATCCGTCCTCCTGTGATGATGTCGGCGATGGCGAAGTCCTCGGCGAGCCTCAGCGGGTGCCACTGGGGCACCACGTTGAACATCTGGCCGAGGCGCAGCTCCTTCGTCTGCATCGCGAGATGCTGGCCGAACTGGATGAGGTTGGGGAGCACCTCGTAGCCCTCGTGCTGGAAGTGGTGCTCCGTGAGCCACATGGTGTCGTAGCCGAGCTGGTCCATGGTGCGCGACCATGCGAGCAGGTTGCGGTAGCACTCGATGACCGCGTCGTTGCCGTAACGGCGGGCTGTCGGGGCCACCTTGCCGGCGTCGGGCATGGGGACGGTGCAGAAGAAGTTGGCGTCGACTCGCATGCCGACACCGTAATTCGCCGCAGGACCCGGTCCGTCAGCGACGGGTGAACAAGTTGTTAACCGTTCGTGGCGCCGTCAGTGCCACAGGCCGCGGGCGGAGAACACGTCCCGCAGGGCCCTCGTGTCGTCCGACATGATCCCGTCGACACCGATGTCGAGGAGGCGGGCGATCTCCGCGGGGTCGTCGATTGTCCAGACGTGTACCTGCATCCCCAGACGGTGGGCGCAGCGCACGAAGGCACGCGTGACGACGGGAAGCGGACCCTGGGAAACCGGCACCTGGGCCGCACGGGCCGGCCCGGTGCGGGCGACACGGCGGTGAGTGCGGCTGGCGAGGACGAGACTGGCGACCTCCCGCGGGCCGGTGGACGTGCAGAGGGCGTCGCCGAAGCGGTCCCGGAAGCGGCGCAGCCTTGCGTCACTGAAGGAGCCCACACACACCCGGTCGAGGCAGTCGTGCCGGAGGAGCGTGTCGACCAGAGCGTCCTCCGCCTCTGCGGTCTTGCAGTCGATGTTCACCCGGAGGTCGGGCCATGCATCGAGGACCTCGTCGAGAAGCGGGATGGGCTCACGGCCGTCAACGCGGGCCTCCGACAGCACCGACCATGGGGTCTCCTCGATCCTGGCGTCGATCCCGCAGGTGCGCAGCAGTCCGTCGTCGTGGAAGGCGACCAGCCTGCCGTCGGACGTCACGTGGACATCGGTCTCCACGTGGGTGTAGCCGAGCGCCACCGCGTCCGCGAACGCGGCCATCGTGTTCTCCGGCGCGACCGACAGGCCGCCGCGGTGGGCGAAGGCGATCGGGCCCTCGGCGTCGAGGAAGGGATGGGGAGCGCGGCTCAGATGGAACGACCCGCCGCTGCCCAGTATTCGTCCTTGAGAAGCCTCTTGTAGAGCTTCCCGGTGGGGTGCCGGGGCAGATCCGGGCGGAAGTCGACGCTGCGGGGGCACTTGATGTCGGCGAGGTGGTCGCGGCAGTAGGCGATCAGTTCCTTCTCGAGTGCCTTCGCCTCGGCCTCGTCCGCGGGCATGGTCTTCGGCTGGACGACCGCCTTGACCTCCTCGCCGAAGTCGTCGTTCGGCACCCCGAAGATCGCCACATCGACGACCTTCGGGTGGTTGACGAGGATGTTCTCGGCCTCCTGCGGGTAGATGTTCACGCCGCCCGAGATGATCATGAAGGCTTTCCGGTCCGTGAGGTACAGGAAGTTGTCGGCGTCGAGGTAGCCGACATCCCCGAGCGTGCTCCAGCCGCGCCCCTTCGGGTCACGTGAGTTCTTCGTCTTCTCCGGGTCGTTGTGGTACTCGAACGTGCCGCCGCCCTCGAAGAACACAGTGCCGGACTCGCCCTGCGGGAGCTCGTTGCCCTCCTCGTCGCAGATGTGGACGACGCCCGAGATGGCGGTGCCAACTGTGCCCGGGTGGGCGAGCCACATCTCGCTGTTGCAGTAGACGAACCCGTTGCCCTCGGTGCCCGCGTAGTACTCGTGGATCACCGGACCCCACCACTCGATCATTGCCCTCTTTGTGGGGACCGGGCAGGGTGCGGCCGCGTGGATGGCCACCTCGATCGACGAGACGTCGTACTTGAGCCGCACGTCGTCGTCGAGCTTCAGCATGCGGATGAACATCGTGGGAACCAGCTGGGTGTGCGTGGCGCGGTACTTCTCGGCGAAGCGCAGGTAGTCCTCCGCGTCGAAGTGCTCCATGACCACCGTGGTGCCGCCGTGGGAGTGGACGGACATGTTGAACCGCAGGGGAGCGGCGTGGTACAGCGGCGCGGGGGACAGGTACACCATTCCCTCGCGGAACTTGTACAGGCCCTGCGTGAGCGGAGCACCGAGTCCCGCTGCCGTGCCCAGCGGGGTTCCGGGGAACGGCTTGGCCACACCCTTCGGCATCCCGGTGGTTCCGCTCGAGTACAGCATGTCGATGCCGTCGACCATGTCGGGCAGTTCCGCGGCGGGTGCCGCGTCGACGGTCTTCTCGAACGAGTCGTAGCCGTCGACGGTGCCGTCGAGCATGAGGCCGCAGCGAGACCCCGGGAATCTCGCCCGCGATCTCCAGCGCCTGGTCGGACTTGTACTTGGACGTGATGAAGGCCTTGGCCTTGCAGTCGTTCAGGATGTACGCCAGCTCGGCCTTCGTGAGGCGGCTGGAGCACGCGGTGTAGACCGTTCCGGCGTAGTGACAGCCCCAGATGACCTCGAGATAACGCTCGTGGTTCTCCATGCACAGGGCGACATGGTCGCCGGGCTTGATGCCCGCCGACCGCAGGACATTGGCGAGCCTCAGGGCGGCTTCGTGGAGCTCCTTGTATGTGGTCACCCTGCCTGTCGAGGCCTGGATGATCGCGGGTCTGTCGGGTGCACTGGCTGCGTAGACGGCTGGGTACATGTCCCGAAACTACCCAATGACGGGTGTCACAGGCACGGTCAGGCGCGGACGTTGACCGCGTGACGTGCCACGGGCGTAAAGTTCCCGAACAGACCGAGGGGGAACACCATGGCAGTTGACACCGCAACCATCGACGAGGCCCGCATCCTGCAGCTCACCGAGGAGCTCCTGGAGAAGCACCCGCCCAAGAACACGTCCGTCGTGGACTTCCTGGGTGCCCAGTTCGACATGGGACTCGCGTGGGTCCATTTCCCGGTGGGGCACGGCGGTCTCGCCGCGAACCCGAAGCACCAGCGCGTGGTGAACGAGAAACTCGCAGCCGCCGGCGCGCCGTTCTCCATGCCGCGCAACCCGATCGGGCACGGAATGTGCGGCCCGACGGTCGTCGAGTGGGGCAGCGAGGATCAGAAGAAGCGCTACCTCCGTCCGCTGTTCACCGGCGAGGAGGTGTGGTGCCAGCTGTTCTCCGAGCCGGGTTCCGGCTCCGACTTCGCGGGTCTGTCCTCGAAGGGCGTGAAGGACGGTGACGAGTGGGTCATCAACGGCCAGAAGGTGTGGACCACGCTCGCGCACCTCTCGCGCTGGGGTCTCCTCGTAGTGCGGACCGATCCCGAGCAGGTCAAGCACCAGGGTCTCACCGCGTTCGTCGTCGACATGCACGCGCCCACCGTCGAGGTCCGCCCGCTCCGGCAGATGACCGGCGAGGCCGAGTTCAACGAGGTGTACTTCACCGACACCCGCATCCCCGCCGCGGAGATGCTGGGCAACCCCGGCGACGGATGGCGCGTCAGCCTCACCACGCTCATGAACGAGCGGGTGTCGATCGGCGGCAGCATCCCGCAGCGCGGCAGCGGCACCATCGCCCACGCCGTGAAGACCTGGAAGGGTCTCGCCGAGGGGCAGAAGGACGCCGCGACGAGGGACGAACTGATGAAGCTCTGGATCCGCGCCGAGCTGCTCCGTCTCACCAACATCCGCGCCAACCAGAACCGGAAGATGGGCTCGCCCGGCCCCGAGGGCTCCATCGGCAAGATGGAGAGCGCGAACCTCAACAAGGACATCTACTCCTTCACCATGAACATGCTCGGTGCCGAGGCGATGCTGTACGGCAGCTACGAGATGGTCCGCCCCGAGACCGCAATGGGATTCGACTCGCTGCAGAAGGCGTTCCTCCGTTCGCGTGCGAACAGCATCGAGGGCGGCACGACCGAGGTCATGAAGAACATCCTCGGAGAGCGCATCCTCGGCCTCCCCGGCGACGTGCGCGTCGACCGTGAGCTGCCGTGGAGCAAGGTCCCGCGCAACTGACCTAGCCGGCGTTCGAGAGAAGGACGCCGAGCCACATCACGGCGAGGGAGGACACCAGCCCGACCGCGCCTCCCAGAGCGAGGGCCAGTTTCGTGCGCCCGAGCGAGTGGATGATCGTCGCGGCGGCCGCCACCCCGACGAGCAGCAGCTTCACTGCGAGCGTCACCGTGTAGGCACCTCCTTGCTCGGATGGGTCCACCGAGAGAAGGTTCCAGACACCGGTGAGGAAGGCGACGCCGAATGCGGGCCACGCGACCCTGCCGAAGGCCCGGGCGATGGTGCGGAGCGCCTCGGGATTGGTCCGGCGCACCTGCGGCACGAGACCACCGAGCACGATCTGCCCTCCCACCCAGACGGATGCGGCAATGACGTGCAGGAAGATGCGCAGGGAGTCGAGAGAAGGCGAGATCACGGCAGTGAGAGTGCCTCAAGCACCGTGCTGGCCGCAAGCCGGCGGTCGTCGAGAGCGGGAGAGGTGCGCAGGTCTGCTCCGGAGAGAGCGGCGATCGCGCCGCCGACCGTGGCCTGGAGGTCCCGGATGTTCCGCGGCGGCGGGAAGTACTCGTCCTCCTCGGTGACGGTGACTTCCTCCACTCCGTGCCGCGGGGCGAGTGCCGAGAGAACCTGCGCCACCAGTTCGTCCGGCGCTGACGCTCCCGCCGTGACCCCGACCGTGCCGCCCAGGTCGGACGGCAGTTCGGCGGCGGAGTTGACGCGCAGAACCCTGGCGCACCCCGCCTCTGCAGCCAGTCGTTCGAGGGCCCGCGTGTTGGAGGAGTTGGACGAACCGATCACCACGAACGCGTCAACGCGCGGCGCGATCTCCATGAGTGCTGTCTGTCTGTTCGTGGTGGCGAAACACAGGTCGGACCGTCCCGGTGTCCACACCTCGGGGAAGCGCTCCCGCACCGACACGGCCACCTCGTGCCATTCCCGGTGGGAGAGCGTGGTCTGGGCGAGCATCGCCACCGGCGCGGTGAACTCGGGCAGCGCGCGCACCTCGCCGACTGACTCGACCCTGGTGATCGAGTCGGGAGCGACGGCCATGGTTCCCACTGCCTCTTCGTGGCCCTCGTGACCGACGTAGATGATGTGGTAACCCTTCCCGGCCCGCACCTTCACCTCGTGGTGCACCTTCGTGACGAGCGGGCACACGGCATCGACCACGTAGCTTCCGCGTGCTCGTGCCGCTTCCACCACTTCCGGTGCCGAGCCGTGCGCGGAGAGCATGATGGGGTGACCCTCGGGCACTTCCGCGATGTCGTCGACGAACACCACGCCGCGCTCGCGGAACCTGTCGACGACGATCTTGTTGTGGACGATCTCGTGGTAGCAGTACACGGGGCCGTCGAAGGTGCGCACCATCCAGGAGAGGGCCTTGATGGCCATCTCCACCCCGGCGCAGAAACCCCGCGGGGACGCCAGGAGCACTTTGTCGACTGCCATGAGACTCCTCAGGCTAGTGACACCTGCGGGGATAGCCTGAGGCGCCCATGGACACGGTCGACGCATCACCGATCGTGGCCGCCGTCGAGGCGGGTTCCTGCGCCGACAGGGCCGGGCTGACCGTCGGTGACGCAGTGCTCAGTGTGAACGGTGTCGCACCGCGGGACATCATCGAGTGGCAGCGCCTCGTGGACGAGCCGCTGCTGGGCCTCGTGGTGGACAGGGGCGGGATGTCGATCGACATGGAGATCCGGAGGATCCCGGGGGAGCCGTTCGGCGCCACCGTGACCAGTGCGGTGTTCGACCGCATCCACACCTGCGACAACCACTGCGAGTTCTGCTTCATCTACCAGTTGCCCAAAGGCATGCGCCGCAGCCTGTACACCAAGGACGACGACTACCGGTTGAGCTTCCTCTACGGAAACTTCACCACCCTCACCCGTTTCACGGAGGCCGACCTCGAGCGGGTGGTGGACGAGAGGCTCTCGCCCCTGTACGTCAGCATCCACTCCGCCGAGCCGAGGCGAAGGGCGGAGATGCTGCGCAACGACCGCGGCGGCACCAGCCTGCGCTGGTTGCGCCAGTTGCTGGACCACGGGATCGACGCGCACGCGCAGGTCGTCCTGTGCCCGGGCGTGAACGACGGCCCCGTTCTCGACGCCACTCTCCACGGTCTCCTCGAGACGTTCCCCGAACTCCTGTCCGTCGCGGTCGTCCCGCTCGGTCTGTCCCGGCACAACACCGAGGCCAGGATGCGCGTGCACACCGCGGAGGAGGCGGCGGACGCAGTTGCCCTGATCGAACAGTGGCAGGAGAGGTACCGCAGGCTGCTCGGGCGCACGGTGGTCCACGCGGCCGATGAGCTGTACCTTCGCGCGGGGCTGCCCCTGCCCGCCTCGGAGCGCTACGGGGAGTTCGAGATGCTGGAGGACGGCATCGGCATCGCACGCTCGTTCATCGACGCCTTCCGAGGCGAGCGCAGCGACCTCCGTCATCACGACGGCGGCTTCTTCGGTTCCGTCGACGCGACGGCCTACGTGCGCACCGTGAACCCGGCTGCCGAGACGTCCCTCCGCCACAGGAGCACGCCGGTGTCCATCTCGCGGCGGGAACCGCGCCGTGTCAGGTCCCTCGCGGTGGTCACGGGGGAGCTCGGCGCTTCGGTGCTCGGTCCTCTGGTGAGCGATCTTGCGGGCGGCGCTGTCGAGGTGATCGGTGTCCGCAACGACTATTTCGGGGGGAACACCGCCGTGGCCGGCTTGCTCACCTTCGAGGATGTGTCCCGGGCGCTCGAGGGGCGCCCGTCCGACGTGCTCCATCTCATCCCCGACGTGTGCCTCAACGGCGATCGGTTCCTGGACGGGCATACTGTCGGTGACCTGTCGGCGCTCCACAGCATCGAGGTCGTCCCCACATCGGGAACCGCACTGCGGGCCCGCATCCAACAGTTCCTCGGAGGGCTCTCATGACGAAGCAGCACCGTGTGCCCACGGTCGTCATCGTCGGGCGCCCGAACGTGGGCAAGAGCACCTGGTTCAACCGTGTCATCGGCGAGCAGGCGGCGATCGTGGAGGACCGTCCGGGGGTCACCCGCGACCGATTCACCCGCACCGCATCATGGCTTGGTCGTGAGTTCGACATCGTCGACACCGGGGGCTGGCTTCCGTCAGGATCCGAGCTCGACGACAAGGTCAGCAGGCAGGTGGAGGAGGCCGTGCGTTCCGCCGACCTGGTCATCTTCATGGTCGACGCATCCGTGGGTCTCACCGACGACGACGTGGCCGTGGCCGACTGGCTGCGCCGCACCGACGTCCCGGTGATCCTCGCGGCCAACAAGTCCGACAACGACCGTCGCGAGCTCGAGCGGTGGTCGTTCATGTCTCTCGGACTCGGCGAACCCCACCCCGTGAGCGCACTCCACGGCCGCCGCAGCGGTGACTTCCTCGACCTTGTCGTCGAGCGTCTCGACTTCGGGCCC